>CALXTG010000114.1 GCA_944391355.1 uncultured Alphaproteobacteria bacterium | reverse complement strand
TCGTTTCCAAAGCCTGATTGGCGACGGCTTTGGCCTGTTCAAGGAATTTAGTGCCGGAGGCAATTGCTTCAGAAGCGGCTTTAATCGTCTGCACGCCCTGCGACATAGCGTCCAAAAGCGCGGTTAAATCGGCGGCGCGGTTATTTAACGAAGAAGCGGTGTAATAAGAAGAGGGATTATCGATTGCCGAAGAAACTTTAAGGCCGGTTGCTAAGCGATTTTGCACAATATCCTGCTGTCTTGCAATATTCTGCAAGCTCAACAAGTTGCTGCGCATCGACGCTGTTAACGTAATCCCCGACATTCTCTCGGCCCCATGTGTTTCTTGTCATTCCAGCGAAAGCTGGAATCCAGTTAAACAAATTATCTTATTAATTCTAACAGATATCTTATCATAATTTCCCATTCTAATCAATATCTGTTAACAAAGATTTAGCAGAACCTCTTTTTCTGTCTATATAGCTTTAAAGAACAGAAAATTTTTGTCTTTTAGGTTCTATGATTGACAAAAAATCAAAATATGTTTTAATGAAAACATAATTTTATTATTAACCTTATAATTCTTTGACTATGAAAAAGAAAATCAATAAAGATTTTATCGCGGAACTTCTGAGAGAAGTAAAACCGCGGGAAGAGGTTGGCCAATCAGCCGAAAGTATCTCTGATACCAGCAATATTCCTTATGTCAGCTCTCTGCCGTCTATAGTCCGTAATCTGAACTTATTCAATCTGGAACGTCCGGATTATGAACAGGAGCGTAATTGTCATAATACGCGAAGCGCTTATAAAAGCGTTTTGAAAGAGGCTGTGAACATTGTATTTAAAGCTGAAAACGGCCAACAGCCGTCGCATGAAGAAAAGATTTTTGTTCGTACGGTTTTAGAGGTTTATTTTTATCAGCCGCGTTTGTGCAGGGAAGAGGAAATAGAACCGCTTTTGCATCTTTGCTGCCGTGCAAAATTTCCGTTTTAACCCAATAAATCCCTTTGTTTTGCAACAAAGGGATTTATTTTCATCGGCTTTCGGATTTTCCCATAACTTTGTTTTTAATTTCTTTGTTTGACTGCCGGCTTTTGGGTTTTTTGCTTTTCAGCTTGCTCTCATCTTTTTCTTTACGCCCTGATTTCTCTAAAATCATTTGAGCGATGGTTTCGTCTTCGGTCTTTTTGCCGCCGGCATTGATAACCTCGTCAATTTTCATTCCGACGACGGCATCGTCGCCGCCGATAGATTTAATTCTTTTAATTCCGCGCAGAAACTGTATCATTTCTTTTTCCGACAACTGTTTCCACTGCAGTTTCATATTTTCGCCCAAATCTTTCTTCAGGGCATCATTGAGCGTGTCTTTGCCGACTTCGACGCTCAGTTCGTTTTGAGCGATTGTTTCTTTTTTCAGACCTTTTAGGCCGATTTCTTTAACTGCGCGGTCAGCCACGGCCAAAGCTGCGGTTTTTTCAACCATTTGCTGGCTTTTTATGGTTGTCAGATCCTGCTGCTGTTTAAGAAATTTTTTTTCATCGTCGCGCAAAGCGCCGAGCAGAGAATTGTCTTCTTCAATCATATTAGGCGAGAGCGGAGCGGTAATATTTTCATCTTCGTCTTCATCTTCGTCAAAAACATCGCGGATTTTGCTGCGGATTTTTTTCAGCCCTTTCGGAAGATCTGCCGGCATCGGAGAATAAGCAGTCTGGACATTTCTTTTATTTTTGGCTTCATACAAATTTGCTTCTTTGACATTTATTTTAAGCGTGACTTTTTCATTCTTGTCAAAGCCGCTTTTCTTCCATTCCATATTCGGGTCAGAAGCTTTATTGTCCATTTTTTTCTCCGTTATGACACCACACATTCTATGACCTTAGAATTGCACGAAAAAATATTTTTGTCAAATATATATCAAAGATATATTTAACGTCCGGTTTTGTAGGTAATCATGATTGAACCGTCAGAAAGCTTGCCTGATAAGACTTCCAGCTTTTCGATATCATCACGTTTGAGTTCAAAGATTTTTGTCGTAAAGTTGACAATATGATTGAGAATATATTTTTTCAGGCTTTCCCAATCGTCGACCTGGCTGAAAAAGCGCTTTTGCGAGTCGATAACTTCGGAAATGTTCGGTTCGCTTCTAAGAAAAGTTTCATCGCTTTGCCATAATTCAACATAAGCCTGATTATAAAATTTTAAACGGCCGCTGTCGGCAAAAATAAGCACTGCGTCAAACAGATTATCAATTGTTTCTTTCTGCACGTCGAGCAAAGCCTGATAAGCCCGGCGCGTAGCCAGGTTATCCGAAACGTCTTCATAAGCAAAAACAACCCCGCCGGCCGGATAAGGCGCGCGAATACGCCGGATGGTTCGCCCGTCGGGACGATAGAGCATATCTTCTTTGGCTTCAATCAAATTAGAAAAATCTTTTTGTTCTTCATTCTTAAATAAAATAAAGTCGGGAACTTCGGGCAGCAGCCTTTTTTCGCGCAGCATATCAAGAAAAGTGCTGTATAAAGGCTGTTCGTCAAGCCAGCTTTCTTCCAGATTCCACATATCCGCCAGAGATTTATTGTAAAAAGACAGTTTATAAGCGCTGTTAAACACCGCAAAAGCCGTTCCGGCCAAAGTCCCGAGAATTTCCAAATGGGCGTTTTGATTAAGTTTAAGATTCCGTTTCAGCTCATCAAGTTCGGTAATATCAAACATTGCGCCGGCCGTACAGATTTTATCCAGGCTTTGGTCAAAATGAAACGGTGTTTCTACCACTTCCATGCTGCGGCGTTCGCCGTTGCGGATTAAAACCATTTGCTGCCGTTTGATTTTGTTGGTCGCGTGTGCCAAAAAAGCCAGATTTTTAGAAACCGGTTCGCCGGCGGCGCTGATCAGTTCGCGCTCACTGCCGGTTTTATTTTCCAACAGTTCGTTATAGCGGCGGTTGACAATATCCAACTTCAGATTTTCGTCGCGCAGCCAGATCGGATAAGGAATATTATTGATAAGATCTTCATAAAGGCTGATTTTATGATAAGCCTCGGCTTTTTCGGCCTCAAGATTGTTAATCATCGTATCTTCAAAGCTGACATCGCGGAACCATATCATATCGCAATAGACATTCCCGTCGATGCCGTTGATTCGCGATCCCGACAGCCGCAGCCGCTTATTGTTGCTTTTTACGGTAAAAGTATCTTCAAAAGAAACGCCGTCGTCAAACAGCAGGTCAAGGTATTTCAAAATCTTTTTGGCGTCATCGCGATAAAAAGATTTCAAAATATCTTCAAAACTCGACTGAGTGCCCCCCGGCAGGTTCATAATGACCGCCAGACGCCGCGAGCAGCGCTCTTTTATGGTCTTATGCGGGTCATTGACTTTTTCGTCGGGATAAACAAAAGCAAAATAGCCGTCTTTGGAAGCATAGAGCGTTTCGGCATAACGTTCGCGGTCGCGGTTAAGAAAATAATTTTTCTGTCGCAGTTTCAGAAGCTTCAACAGCGTAAAAAACCAGGCGCCGAGCAAAAACAGCAAAACGGCGCCAATTCCGTACCAGAGTTCCGGTGCCGCATAAAACATATCCGCTAACAGGGCTGTGCTCATTTTTTTTCTTCTGCTTCAGGTTTTTTATTGTTTATTTTCAGATTTTATATTATAAATCCGTAATCGGAAACTTAAATTTTTAATAAGTGGAAAACATGTTTAACTTAGCTTTTGATACCACGGCCGCCGGCTGTTCGATAGCCCTTTTAAAAGATGAAAAAAAACTGGCCGTTTTTCATCAGGCCATGGATTTCGGTCAGGCGGAAATTCTGCTGCCGCAGATTCAAAATCTGCTCCGGCAGTCTGAACTGGCCTTTTCCGACCTGGATTTAATAACCGTTTGCGTCGGTCCCGGGTCGTTTACCGGTGTCCGCGCTTCGATTGCCGCTGCCCGGGCTTTCGGCGTGGCCGATCCGTCCGTAACCGTTACCGGCGTAAATGCTTTTGACGCCTATGCCCGGACGCTTGCCTGGTATCCTGAAGAAATAGCCGCCCTTAATGCCGTGATAATCGAAACCAAACGCGATGACTTCTATTTTCAGATTTTTGACCGGCAGCTGCATAAAATAACCGAGCCGGCCGCCGCGGCTTATGAAGATATTTTGCCTTTGCTGAAAGATAAAAAAGTAACGTTAATCGGTGACGGGGTCGAACGCTTTTTATCCGCGCCCAGTAATTTGAGTCTGCATGCAATCCGCTGCCAAAACGGTATTGATATTGTCGATTTGGCTTTATGCGGAATTACGGCTTATCGTGCTAAAAAGACTGATTTTCCCAAGCCTTTATATCTTCGCGCCCCGGATGTCTGTCTGAAAAAAAGCGCCTGATCCGGTTCTCTCCTCTCACCGCCGCCGTCATCTCCAAATCTCCCCCACACCGTCATCGGCACCCCCGACAGGCTGTGCCGACCGGGAATCCGAGACTAGAACAATCTTAAAATTGACTGGCTGGCCTGACTTGCCAGCGAGAGAGAATTAACCGCCAATTGTTGGGCTGTCTGCAAAGCCAGCATATTCGCCGATTCCTGATTCATGTCGGCGAGAGTTAATTTATCCGCCCCTTCTTCCAAAACATTTATCAGATTTTCGGTAAAGTCTTGTCTGGTGGTAACGATAGAATAATAATTCCCAAACTCCGAAGCAAAAGAACGTAAACTGCCAATCGCTTCTTCCAGTTCGGAAATAGATTTTTCAATATCTTCGGCAGTCTTCCATTCTTTGGTTTTCAGCCCCAGGCTTTCGCTGTCGGCTTTAACTCCGGGAACATCTATTTTAGAACTTCTGTCTTCGTTGAAATTGATTTTCAAATACTGCCCTTCAAGCAGGTTAATCCCCTTGTAAGAAGAGTCGGATATCAGCATATCATATTGTTTGATAGTTTCGCTGTATTGTCCGGCAGATATTGAATTTTCAGAAGCTTCGGCCGCCGCCGTATCCTGCATATATTGTTCAAAGTCATCGAATATATGGCTTATATCTGCCGGCTTGGAGGTATCTTCACTCAATCCGAAAACGGCAAGACTATTGTCATTAAAACCGTTGGGGAGTGTTGCCGATATTTGTTTAGGTGCTGTATAAGTTCCGGCCGGAGTGCTGATTTGTACGCCCGCGGCTAAATTAAACCGGCATTCCAATAACCCGCCCCAAGGAATTGAGCTGAAGAAAACCCCGGTTTGTTCGCTGTTCAAATTCAAACGGCATTTATCGGATTCAATTGTCAAAAAGCTGTTTAATACGGCTGCTGCCGCTTTGCCGTGAGTATCGACATTAATGACGCTTTGGTCTTTTTGTGTAATTTTTGAACTAGACAACCCCATCCCCTGATGGCCTTCGGTTTTGATGTTTAATATACTGTTGCCTTCCATTACCAGATTAGCTCTGCGGAGAGCTTGCGAGAATTGCCCTTTGATATGAATGTTGACGACAGCCCCGGAGGTCATTTTTAAATTTGTGTTGGATATACCGCAGTTTTGTACATTATCAGCTGCCGGATCATGGTTACCGTAGGTTTTTCCCAGATCATTGATATTCAGATAACCTTTTACGGTCATATCCCCGCCGTATAGAGCGCCCAGATACCCTCCGTCAGAGGAAGTAATTTTCATGTCTATATTGATATTTTCCAGCGTAATCCCGCTTTTGTCTTCCGCAAAAATAATGCCCGATTCCGCCTGTCGGCAGTCAGAAGTAAAATTAATGTCAAGTTCAGCCAGAGTACTGTTATTACCCAGAGTTATTGCCGGTTCAAATTCTGAGGTGATATTGAAAGTCAGAGACGCCTTTTGTGTTCCGCCGAGATATTTGTTTCCGGCCAAGGATTGTCCGTCTTTTAAGCTCAGAGTCTGATTTTCTGAAAGCGTAATATCATTCTCCAGCACAATCAAACCTCGCTGACCGGAATCAATCGCCGCCAGCAGTTCGGCTTCGTTTGATACCCGGGCAATAACCGGCTGCGCGGTTTCCAAAGCCTGATTGGCAACGGCTTTGGCCTGTTCGAGGAATTTGGTACCGGAGTCAATCGCTTCAGAAGCGGCTTTAATCGTCTGCACACCCTGTGACATGGCGTCCAACAAGGCGGTTAAATCGGCAGCCCGGTTGTTTAAGGAAGAAGCAGTGTAATAAGAAGAAGGGTTATCGATTGCCGAAGAAACTTTAAGGCCGGTCGCCAGACGATTCTGCACAATATCCTGCTGGCCTGCAATATTCTGCAAGCTCAACAAGTTGCTGCGCATCGACGCTGTTAACGAAATCCCCGACATTCTCTCGGCCCCTGCAAAGTTTATTCTTTTAATATATTAATACTATCATGATTTCCCAGTCTAGACAACAGATATTAATAAAGGTTGAACATAAGCTTGTTTTTTGTCAATATTAATTGAACAAACCGGAATTTTTGTCTCGATCTTTTCCCTCAAAATTTTCTTGAGATTTAAATAAAACCGTATATGCTGAAAACAATTTAAAACGAAGAGATTTCAATGCAGACTAGTTTTGACGTAATTGTTGTCGGCGGCGGTCATGCCGGCTGTGAAGCCTGTGCCGCCGCGGCAAGAATGGGAGCGAAGACCGCTCTGATAACTCATAAAATTTCGACAATCGGCGAAATGTCGTGCAACCCGGCAATCGGCGGCCTCGGAAAAGGCCACCTGGTTCGGGAAATTGACGCTTTAGACGGCTTAATGGGACGGGTCATTGATAAGGCCGGAATCCAGTTCCGTATGCTGAACGCATCCAAAGGTCCGGCGGTTCGCGGCCCGCGCGCTCAGGCAGATCGTGACCTTTATAAAAAATATATGCAGGAAGCCCTGCAAGAACAGAAAAACTTAATTTTAATCGAAGCCGCGGCGGAAGGTCTGCTTTTTTCCGATGATAAAATTTCCGGCGTAAAACTTGCGGACGGAACCGAACTGACCGCTCCGGCGGTTATTCTGACTTCCGGAACTTTTTTAAACGGCGTCATGTTTATTGGTCATCAAACGACGCCCGGCGGTCGTGTCGGTGATGTTGACTGCACGGGTATAACACCGTATTTAAAGGCGCGCGGCCTGACGGTCGGACGCCTGAAAACCGGTACCCCTGCCCGTCTGGACGGCAAAACGATTAATTGGGAGATTCTTGAAGTTCAGGAAGGAGATGTTCATCCCGAACCTTTTTCTTACCTGACGGATACTTTGCCAAATCCGCAGATTAAATGCCATATCACCCATACTAATCCGGAAACGCACCGGATTATCCGTGATAATTTCAGCAAATGCGCCCTGTTTTCGGGGCTGATTACCGGCATCGGGCCGCGTTATTGCCCGAGCATTGAAGATAAACTGGTTAAGTTTGCCGACCGTGACAGTCACCAGATTTTTCTTGAACCCGAGGGATTGAATACCGATGTCGTTTATCCCAACGGCATTTCCACTTCCCTGCCTGCAGATGTTCAGGAGGCTTTTATCCATACCATCAAAGGACTGGAAAACGTTAGAATCATCCGCCCGGCTTATGCGATAGAATATGACTTTGTCGACCCGCGCGAACTTGATAACCGTCTGGCCGTGAAAAAAGTTCCCGGACTGTTTTTAGCCGGGCAAATCAACGGAACAACCGGCTATGAAGAAGCGGCCGCCCAAGGGCTGCTGGCCGGAGTAAATGCCGCTCTGTATTCTCTGGGTTCCGAAAAAACTTTTACCGTCGACCGCAGCGAAGGATATCTAGGGGTTATGGTTGATGACCTGATAACCAAAGGCGTCGATGAGCCTTATCGTATGTTTACTTCCCGTTCCGAATATCGTCTTTATCTGCGGGCGGACAATGCCGATGCCCGCCTGACGGCAAAAGGCTATGAAATCGGCTGTGTCGGAGAATACAGATACAGTGTATTTAAAGCCAAGTCTGCGCAAACGGAAGCCTGGCGCGACCGTCTTAACGCCTTGTTTATTACGCCCAATGAACTGAACGACCGCTATAATATTAAAACCAAAAAAGACGGTCAGCGTCGGTCAGCTTTTAATGTTTTGTCTTATGCCGATGTTTCACGTGAAACACTGATTCAAATTTGGCCGGAACTGGCGGAAATGCCCGATGATATCTGTCAGCAGCTGGAAACAGAATCCAAATATGCCGGTTATCTGAAACGCCAGCAGGCCGATATTGAAATATTTAAAAAGGACGAAAATCTGAAATTACGCGAAGATATTGATTATCGTAAAATCGGCGGACTCTCCAATGAAATGGTCGCCAAGCTTTCTAAAATCCGCCCCTCGACCGTTGGCGAAGCCTCGCGGATTCCCGGAGTTACGCCGGCGGCGGTTACTGCAATTCTCGGCTATGTAAAGAGGTAAAGATGACAGCTGCTGCCGTTATATCGTCCCTGCCCGCCCTCGATGAAGCCGAACGGCTTTGGTCCGAAGCTATTGATTATCGCTGCCGTCGCTACGGTTTTTTGGATATTAACGGAAACGATATCAAAGACGAATATATTTTTCATACCCGCAGTATTGCCGCAACGGCTGCCAAAATTGCCGCCGCCGCCGGGTTAGATGCGGAAAAAGCCCATATTGTCGGTCTGCTTCATGATTACGGAAAAAGGCAGGATGAATTCAGAGGCGGGCGTTTTCATGGCGTTGATGGGTATGATGCAATGAATGAGCTTGGATATTCTGAGGTAGCGCGTATATGTATTTCACACAGTTTTCCTGTCGCAGATTTTGATATTAAAAACTATCCCAAATTTTCTGAAGCGGATTTGCTTTATGCTAAGAAAATTTTAAACAATATGGTTTATGACGACTACGATTATTTGATTCAGTTTTGTGATCTCCTCTTTGAGGGGCTGAATATGGTCGGAATTAATGCCCGGGTGCGGGGAATTATGTCCCGTTACGGACTGCAGTTTCAGAATGTTGCCGCTCTCTGGGAAAACGGCTGTCGCCTCAAAAAATATTTTGATGACAAACTTGGTAAGGATATTTATGATTTTCTGGGAATAAAAGATGAAGATACCCTCGCTTGATGAAGCTCGCGCAATGATAAAAGAAGCGGCCGAAACCCGAGCCTCCTGTTCTGCGGATTTCAATCCCCGTATTTGGATTGAACATGTTGAGTTTGTGGCGCAGAATGCTAAAGTTCTCGCAACTTTTTGCCCGGGTCTGAATCCCGATGACGCCTATATTCTGGGGTTGCTGCATGATATCGGCATCCGCAGCGATACGGACGGCAAAACTTTCCGGGCTCTTTCCGGCTATCAATATCTCAAAAAACTCGGATTCGATGATGCTGCCCGCATTGCGCTGACTCATGCTTTTATTATTAAAGACAACGGCCATCTGCATGATTGCCCGGACCAGGAAGCGGTTAAAAATACTCTGGCAATCGTCAAAGCTTGGAAATATGATGATTATGATCGCCTGATACAGCTTTGCAACTGCTTAAACGACAAAGGCCGCAACTGCACGGTTCTGGCGCGCATGAATGCTCTGGCCGCCGCCCGCTCAATGCCGGCAGAATCGCTCGATCGTTTGCGGGTTGCCGTCCAGGAACTCAAAGATTATTTTGACGAACGCTGCAATTGTAATATTTATCGCATTATCGGTCTCGATTAAATAATAATTAAATTTTGGCTTTTATACTTCTGCATGACGGAGGATTCGCCATGCAGAAATTCAGTTATCATACCCACACCAACAGCTTCGGTATTTTTGACGGGCATAATTCGGCTGCGGAAATGATTAAACGTGCCGAAGAGCTTGGTTTTGAAGAGCTGGGAATCTCTAACCATTTGATTTATCATGCCGGCGCCGATGTCTCATTCAGTCCGATGTTTTGTAATGATTATCAAAAAGCCGAAGATTTATATAAGAAAACCTGTGAAGAAATTCGCGCTGCCGCTGCCGGCAGTCGTTTAAAAGTCCGGATTGGTTTTGAGGTTGATTTCTTTTCTTCTCCCGCTTGGCGCCGCGATTTTGAAAAGTTAATGTCCCGGCTTGATGCCGATTATTATATCGGTGCCAGCCACGCGCTGATAAATCATGATGAAAGCCGTTATATAAATATCTATCAGCGTTCGGCCGCCGAATCGCTGGACCAAGAAGCGCTTGAGGAGTTTCTTCGCTGTCACTGGCTGAATCTGATTGAAGCCGTAAACAGCGGTTATTTTGCTTTTATTGCCCACCCTGATGTCGTCAAAGTTTTCGGCTATTGTCTTGAGCCGCGCTGGGACGAATATAAAATGAAACTGGTTGAAGTCCTGGCCGCCCGCAAACAGCCTTTTGAACTCAATACCAGCGGCTGGAACAAATGCGGCGAACAACATCCGCATGAATGGATGTTAAACGAGCTGCAAAAACGTAATATTCCGATTGTTATCAGTGATGATGCGCATAAGGTCGAAGCTCTCGGCCAGCATTTCGAGCGTGCCGAGAATCTGCTGCGGCAGCTTAATTATACGAATCGTTGGAAATTATCTGCTTAAAATGTTCAAATTTTGAGTCAAAAAACGCTGTCTAAGTCTTTGTAATAAGATTCTTTTTAAATAGGTGTTCATAACTCGTCAATTAGGGTTTTAAAAGCCGTAAAAAAAATCTATAAAATATTTATGAAAAATTTTATGGAAAAATATAATGTTTCACGTGAAACATTTGACTGCTTAAAAACTTATGAAGCCTCATTAAACGAGTGGCAGCAGAAGTTTAATCTTGTCAGCAAAAATTCTCTTGCCGATGCCTGGAATCGTCATTTTGCAGACTCCGCTCAGCTGTTTGACTATATTCCGAAAGAGGCTGAAGTTTTGCTTGATTTTGGCTCTGGAGCTGGTTTTCCGGGTATGGTTCTGGCTATAATGGCCAAAGAAAAAACACCGTATTTAAAAGTTAAGCTGATTGAAAGCATTGGTAAAAAAACGCTGTATTTAAAACACGTCGCGGAAATCTGCAATGTCAATGTTGAAATCCTTAATCAGAGAATCGAAGCCCTGCCGCCGCAAAAGGCTGATGTTATCACTTCGCGCGCCATGGCTTCATTGGACGAATTGTTAAATTATACCTATCGTTTTTGCCGTCCGAATACCATCTGTATTTTTCCCAAAGGCAAATCTTATGCCGAAGAGGTTGCCGCCGCGCAAAAACGCTGGTCTTTCAATTATCGGGCCGAGCCCAACCAACAAAACCCTGAAGGGGTAATTTTAATCATCACCGCTTTACATAGAAAGGGAATTAAATAAATGCCAAGAATTATTGCAATTGCCAACCGCAAGGGCGGCGTCGGTAAAACGACCACGACGGTCAATGTTGCCACGGCCATGGCTGCGGCCGGCAAAAAGGTTTTGGTTATAGATTTGGATCCGCAGGGCAATGCCTCCACCTCGATGGGTATTGACAAACGCGGCAACATGAACTCGACTTATGAAGTTCTGCTCGGCGCTGCGCCGCTGAGCCGTGCGATTGTCTGGACCGAAATTCCCAATTTTTCTCTGGTTCCCTCTTCTCCGGACTTGGCCGGCGCCGAGGTTGAGCTGGTTGACGTCGAACAGCGGGAATATGCATTGAAAAAAGCCATTCAGCGTGACGCCCTCAATTATGACTATGTCCTGATTGACTGTCCGCCCTCTCTGAGTTTGGTAACGATTAACGCTTTAGTCGCCGCCGACGCCGTTATTGTGCCGCTGCAATGCGAATTTCTGGCGCTGGAGGGGATTACCGACCTGATTCGCAACATCAATCAGATTAAAAAGAAATTTAACCCCAAGCTGGAATTGCAGGGCGTGGTTCTGACCATGTATGACAAACGCAACAATCTTTCTCAGATGGTTGAAGACGATGTCCGCAATTTCTTCGGCAAAAAAGTATATCAGACCGTTATCCCGCGGAACGTCCGCATCTCTGAAGCGCCCTCGCACGGAAAACCGGTTTTGATTTATGATTTCAAATGTCCTGGTTCTCAGGCTTATATCAGCCTTGCCGGCGAAGTTTTGAAAAGAGAAAAGGAATTATTGGCATGTTAGATGATTTGGAAGAATTAAAAGAGATGAAAGATTTAGACGTTGACGCTCTCTTAAATGATGAACCTGCCCCTGCCCCGCACTCTCACGGCGGCAAGCGCAAAAGTCTCGGCCGCGGCTTAGGCGCCCTGCTCGGAGACGATACCGATCTGAACCTCGACGAAGAACTTTCAAATCTTCCCGCCGCTGTTGCTTCCGAGGCAAATTTTGTTGCCATAGAAGCGTTAATGCCCGGCCGTTATCAGCCGCGTACCGAATTTGACGGCGAAGCGCTGCAGGCTCTTGCCGATTCTATCAAAGAAAAAGGTATCCTTCAGCCGCTGCTGGTTCGCAAATCGGGAGATAAATTTGAAATCATCGCCGGCGAACGCCGCTGGCGCGCCGCTAAAATGGCCGGGCTGGATAAGCTGCCCGTAATTGAAAAAGACTTAAGCGACCGCGAAGTTCTTGAAGTTGCTTTGGTTGAAAATCTTCTGCGTGAAAATCTGTCCGCCATCGAAGAAGCGGAAGGTTTTCAGCGTCTGATTGATGAATTTTCGCACACTCAGGAAGCCTTGGCGCAAATCGTCGGCAAATCGCGCAGTCATGTTGCCAATACGCTCCGCCTGCTGTCCCTGCCCGCTTCTGTACAGGAATTGGTCAAAAACGGCAAGCTTTCGGCCGGACACGCGCGTTGCCTGGTTGGTCTCGAAAATGCCGAAAAGCTGGCTCAGACCATTATCAGCAAAGATCTGAACGTCCGCCAGGTTGAAGATTTGGTCTGTAAACAAAAACAACCCGCGAAAGAAAAAACGGCTAAAGCTGTGCGTGATGCCGATCTGGAGCAAATTGAAAAAGATCTGGTTAAAAAACTCGGGCTGCGTATTAAAATTTCGCCGAGCAAAGCCGGCGGCGGCAAAGTCGTTTTGGCTTATGCGTCCGTTGCCGAACTGGATATGATTCTTGACCTTCTCGAACAGAATCGCAAGGCCGAAACCGCGCCGTCTGCTCCGGTACCGTCTCAGCCGGCCGCAGGTGAAAAGTTTACGATTAAAATG
>CALXTG010000113.1 GCA_944391355.1 uncultured Alphaproteobacteria bacterium | reverse complement strand
CTTTGGTCGTTAATGCAACGATGGTTGATGTGGCGGCTTATCTGCGGGAAATCAGCGCCAAAGCATTGAAAAAGATTCGCCGGATCATCATTATGGGCGGGTATGATACGAATGCCGAAGGATTGGTTGTCCCTGACGGCGGTTCTTATAATTATAAGGTTAATCCGCAGGCGGCGGCCGAAGTTTTTGAACGGGCGCAGGCTTGGGGGATCCGTCTGGTTCTGGTGCCGCGGGAAATTGTTTATCAGGTTCAGGTCAGCGCCGGTTTTTATCAGGAACTCGGAAAGCGTAAGAATCTGCTGGCGCGGACGGTTTGTGCGGCAAACGGCGGTTTTTTGGAAAAACTGTGGGCTTCGGTTCGCGGCGGTAAATATTCGCATTTTGATATCAGGCGTTTTGCCAAAGTTTTTTTGGGAGAAGATTATAAAATTTCCGAACGGGCGGTAAATGCGCATATGTCTTTTGCCGAGGTAATGCCCAAGATTAAATATTTTAATCTTTATGATGTGTTGACGGTTTTGTTGACTTCCGAAGACCGGGTGCGGCCTTTTATCGGATATGAGCGGGTAGCCGCGGATAAGAATGTTTTTATTCCGGTTATCAAAGATGTTGACGGATTGCGTTCCGAGATGCTGAGTTTGCTGTCAGACAAACTGGCGGATAAGAAGATTGTTTTGAAACCGCGCCTGCTTACAGAGGAGAAATGAAATGGGAAGTTTGTTGGTTACCGGAACGTTGGCGGCGTTGTTTACCAGTGCTTTTGCCGGTTTGGGCGGTTTTCTGATTTTTGCCAAACGTCATTACAGTCAGGAAAATATTAATTTTATGCTGAATATGGCGGCAGGCGTTATGCTGGCTTCTTCCGTGTTTACGCTGCTGGCGCCGGCGGTATCCAGTATTAACCAGATGGAGAGTAATCATTACCTGGGCGGATTATGGATTTGTTTGGCAGTTACGGCCGGGGTCGGTTTAATCTGGCTGCTGCATGAGCTTATTCCGCATCAGCATGAGTACAGCGGCCGGCAGGGGTTAAAAATGGATTGGCGCAGTTCCTGGCTGTTTATTATGGCGATTACCATTCACAAATTTCCCGAAGGACTGGCGGTCGGTGTGGCTTATGCCGGGCAGGACCTGTTTGATCCTAAGGCTTTGGCCGTCGGTATTGCTTTGCAGAATATTCCCGAAGGGCTTATGGTCGCAGTATCTTTGTTGGCAATTAATTTTTCCAAACTGAAAGCGGCTTTGTTTGCGGCAATTACCGGATTGATGCAGCCGCTGGGAGCTTTTATCGGTATTCTTGGGACCGGATTTAGCAGTAAAATGGTGCCGTTTGGTATGGCGCTTGCAGGCGGAACCATGTTGTTTGTTATTGTTAATGAGGTTATTCCCGAGGTTTATATTCGTAAAAACGGCGAAAAAACTTCGCTGGCGATTTTAGCCGGTTTTGTCGTTATGACTTATCTGAGTATTATTTTGGGATAAAATATACGTATAAAATTTAAAAAAGCTATTGACGCCGGCAGAAACATAATATAAATATAACCCGTACCGCGATGGAGAGTTGGCAGAGTGGTAATGCAGCGGATTGCTAATCCGTCATCGTGAATAGCGATGCACAGGTTCGAGTCCTGTACTCTCCGCCAATAAAAACCGCCTTTGAAAGAAGGCGGTTTTTGTATTGGAGACAGGACTATGTCTCAGGAACTTAAGTTGGCTGCGGTCGCTGTCGCTTTCCTTGCTTACTAAAGTTTTCTGAGATGTTGCAGATAAAAAAGCAATATGGATTGCTTTTTTACTTAGCCATTCTGTACTCTCCGCCACTAAAAACCGCCTTCGGAAGAAGGCGGTTTTTGTATTCAATCACAAGTTTTTGGATTCTGATTTTAAGGTATCTTCCAAATCTTTCTGCATTTTCTTTCTGTTTGCTTTAATAGCAAAGAACAGTTGAATAAATTGCAGATAAGAGCGAAAGTTCTTTCCGGGGAGTTTTAGCCGGAAGTTTTTCTCCAAAATTTTGGCAGCCTCTCTTACCTGCGGAGAAATTTCAAATTCCAGAGGTTTTTGAAAAGTTCCGCTGTAGGCTTCGCAACGATTGAGGATACTGGCAAGTTCATGGTACAGCATTTGTCCGTGACAAAGGCCTTTACCGTTATACAATTTCATTACTTTGTCAATGCTTTCTTCAATAACAAAATATGAAGATTGGATTTGCGGAGCCTGTTGTGCCTGCGTCCTTTCCAAGCGAAGACTTAGTCGTTGCGTTACGCACCAGATAACCGGAATTTCGGCAGGAACAGTTTTAGCTACGGCTAAAACATTATCTCCTGAGTTTCGTCCTTCTCCGAGAATAATAAGGTCGGAATCGGGAACCCCCAGTCTTTGGCAAACGTAGGCCAAAAGTTCAGCTTCGCTCATTTTGTGAGTATGTTTGCTCATTAAACCTTTTCCGCCGACACAGATGATTTTCGGCTTATAACCATGTACTTTAAAAATTTCGTTGTAAAGTTTAACAGCCCATATTGCCGAAGTTACATCATCATCTATGGCAATGAGATATTTTGCCGGGATAATTTTGTTGTTTGGAAAACAATTTGATTTAATGCGTAATGTCTTGTGAATGAGTTGCGCTGCCTGATAATATTTGTCTTTTTCCATAATAATTTTTTTTAGTTATACAATAATACTTTATTATCTTAACCGTATCATATTCTGCTGAACGGGTCAATAGAGGGAATTGACAAAAAATGGTTATCTAAGTCAGATATTATATTTTTGTTTAAAACCAAAATTTCAGGAAACTGAGTTTTACTCTGAGATTCAAGCTGGTGTTATGCCAGGCTGTGGAAAGGTTATTCTTCAGGTTCGTCATCTGGGGCGCTTTCAAATTTGAGGGCGATGGAGTTAATACAAAAACATTTGCCGATGACTGGTGATGCAGCTTATATTGGATGACCCATCAAAGTTTGTGGCCCAAATGGCTTCGGATATGCTTTTGAGAATGCAAATTCAGAGAATGGACAGATTTCAACAGTAGTAGAAGTCTTTAAAACGTTTCATACTACTAAAAATTATGATGGTGTGCTTGGTAAAATAAGTGTTGAAGAAAAGGGATATATTGAATCTCCTGCTTACTTGGAGAAAAATTGAAAATGGCAAATCGATTGCTGGCGAATAAATAGTTAAAGATAAAGAGGCTATTGTTGAAATAGCCTCTTTTAGTTTCTTTGTCAAATTAGAAGTACAGCCCTAAGTTTATCATGCCATCAGCTTGGGGGTATGAAACATCAGCTAGTTCCTCTTTGGTGTAAGTTGCAAGCAAATGTTCTAAAAGCTCTTTACCGACGGCTTGTAAGTGTTTTAAACTGTGTTGTGAAACAGCTGGGCACATTCCAAAATCAACAGCCAAAAAATTACCACACACGACAAACGGAAATATGTTGCAAGGTAAAGGGCGGTTTTGGATCGGTAATTTACAGCACTTTTTTCCTAGGTTCGGACATTTTGTTCCACAAGGAATGTAAGGAGAATCATTGGCATCTAGGCTAAAGTAATTTTTGATATTGAATTTAACATCTTTAGTAGTCTGTAATTTCCTTAAGGGAATGTCTTTACCCGTCCCTTGGCAACAATCCCAACCTTTAGAGAAGCAGAGCCCACACATAGTGACAATTATCTTTTTGTTTCTTTTGTCAAAATAGATGTTGTTTTCTTCTGCCCCAGTTCTGACAAAACCTAAATCTTTAATTTTTTGTTCCATAATATTTTTTTTAATTTCACAATAATACTTTATTGTTTTAACCATATCATATTCTACTGAATGGGTCAATAGAAGAAATTGACAAAAAATGGTTATCTAAGTCAGATATTATATTTTGTTTTGGAGCCAGAGTTTCAGAAAACCCAGCTTTATTTTTGGGAAGGATATCTTCTGGTAATAGATTAATAGAAAAATCGACCGTTAGATTTAAGCAAAAAAATACTCTCTCTTTCC
>CALXTG010000112.1 GCA_944391355.1 uncultured Alphaproteobacteria bacterium | reverse complement strand
GTTTATGCGTATCGTTTCGGTAATGCAAAGCTGATGAATCTGGCGGCAGTCCTGATCGCTTTTCGCGTTTTCGGCGGTTATTTGCAGGTATTCGGTTCTTTGACCGCCACCGGATTCGGGTTGATATTTTCCGGTCTGATCTTTTTGGCTTTGATGCTAATATGGAAACAAGTAACCTCTTCGGCCTTATTTGCTCCGCGGGAGAAAAGCCATGACAAATAAATGTTTATCGCCGATCGCATTATTGCTGCCGCTGGTTTGTCTGTTGATTTGGAATTTTTCTTTATGGGCCGCGCGCATGAATGTCGGCAATGTCGTTATCGCGGCCGAAGGATATGATCCGCGCAGCCTGGTTTCCGGGCATTATCTTAATCTGCGTTTAAACTGGCTGAAAACCGATTGTTCGCAATTTCCCTATGACTATTGCCCCGATAAAGAATTTGACAATGTTTATCGTTTTTATGTACCGGAAAATGAAGCCCGTACTTTGGAAAAAACGCTGCAAAACCGCCGAGAGGTCGAGGCTGAGCTGGTCTTTGGCTATGACGGGGAAGGGCGGCATCATCTGCGCAATCTGCTTTTAGACGGACAGCCGTGGGATGAGTGGCTGGCGGCGCATCATCGCGGGCAAAAGCATAAAAAATAGCTTGCAGTCCCCGACAATACTGCTATTTTAAGGAAAAACAACCGTCATGGAGTAAAACAATGGCCGCTTCTCCTCGCATTTCACTAATTATAGCCCTTTATAATGCCGAAAAATATCTGCGTCCCTGTCTGGATTCCGTAAAAGGGCAGACCTTTGCCGATTTTGAATGCCTTTGCATTAATGACGGTTCCAAAGACTCGACCGAAACAATTGTGAAAGAATATGCTGCGGCAGATCCGCGTTTCAAATTGATTAATCAGGCTAACGCCGGTTGCTCTGCTGCCCGCAATACCGGTCTAAACAACGCGTCGGCGCCTTATGTCGCCTTGCTTGATCAGGATGATATGCTTCATCCCCAGGCTTTTGAAACGCTGATTTATCTGATTGAAAAATATCAAACCGATGTAGCCAGTTTCCGTTTTGTCGAAGTTCCAGATGATTTCGTTATGCTCAATCCGCCTCACTATGATGTCAAATCTTTTGCGGCCCGGGTTTCCGAAACGCCGTTTCAAGACTTTTTTAACCGCAAAAAGGGCGGCCAGGTAGAAGTCTGGACCCGTCTGTATAATAAAAAGGCAATCGCCGGAATTGAATTTCCGGTCGGCGTGCAGCCGGCGGAAGATACAATATTTACGCTAAAAGTACTTGACAGAATAAAAAATATCGTTACGGTAGAAGAAAAACTGCTTTATTATCGGGACAGCAGCACTTCGGTCATGAACATGGGAAAAACCCGGAGATATGTCGAATCTCATCTTAAAGCAGGGCAAATTCTGTACGATTACTTTGTCGGAGAGCAGAGACTTAAAGGCCGGGATTTGGAAAATATGTGTTATTTTATTACCCGCCTGTTTTATAAAACCTGCATTTCTCAGGCTTTGCGGCGGATTAATGATCCGAAACTGCGGCGAGAAGTACTTGATCTGTCACGACGGCATTTTACGGAATTTGAAAAGCGGCAGATGTTTTTGCCGTCGGAATTAAAGTTAAAACACCGGCTGGCTTACCGGCTGTTTATGATGCGTTGGGATAGATTGGCCCGCCTTTGGGCTTAGGAAAGCAAAATTATGACTGTTAAGTTCAGTATTATCGTCGCCAGTTATAACTACAGAAGATATATTTCTCAAACCTTGGATTCGCTTTTGGCGCAGACCTATTCTGATTTTGAGGTTTTGGTTGTCGATGACTGTTCGCAGGATGATTCTGTTGCCGTTATCAGGGAATATTGCCGCAAGGACAGTCGTATCCGTCTGGTGGAAAACGAGAAGAATCTGGGGTTGGTCCGGACGATAGAGAAGGCGGTTGCCTTGGCACAAAACCCCTGGCTGGCATTTTGTGAGAGTGATGACTACTGGACGCCGGATTATTTGGAACGGAAAGCCCGTTATATCGAACAAAATCCCGAAGCGGCAATTGTCGTCAGCAATGTTGAGCTCTTCGGAGACGCCGAGGCTATGGCCAAAGTTAAAAGAGAGCGAGTTTCTTTTGAAAAGCTGAAAAAATATCAAACGCCGCGCTCAATGTTTCGCGATTTGTTTTATCATAATATTATTCCGACTTTTTCCTGCACGGCCGTCCGCAGAGACTTACTGGCCGCCTGCGATTTTAATCCGGTACAGCCGGCAATTCTGGACTGGTGGCTGTGGCGGCAGATTGCGATTGACCACAAAATCGGTTATCTTGATAAAAAACTTACTTTCTGGCGTATGCATGCCAAAAGCTATATTCGTAATCATAAGGAAAAAGGGCATAATCTCAGCAAACAGATGTTTTATGCCAATAACCGTCTGGTTAAGGCGGTTCGGCCGTTCAAATTTTATCTGACCTGGGTTCAGGCCTTTGTTCTCAAACATCTTGTCCGGGTGAAGATTACCAAAAACAATCGTCTGCTGGTACGCGTTTGCGCAATTCCGGTTTGCAATTTCAAACTCGGAAAGTCTTTTGACGACTAATCACCAGCGGCAAAATATCCTGTTGCAAAGGGGGCGGTTTCTGTTATACTCGCTCTCATCTTGACTAACAGCTGCAGGAAACAGAATATGAAAAGAATACTCCATGTTGCCAACTTCAACCTTTTCCGCCTTAAAAAATGCTATCTCAACTCCATCACCTTAAAAATCAATAACGGCCTGATACGTCACGGCTATCATGTGATTACTTATCCCGATCGGGATTTATGCCGCATGTTCGGCTTCGGACATATGAACTGGTTCGGCCGCCGCAAGCTGCAAAATCATCTGATCGAATTTGCCAGAGCCATGAAGCCCGATGCCGTGATTCTCGGACATGCCGATACTGTTGAACAGGATACGTTGTTTAAGCTGCGTGAGATATTTCCCGATATAAAAATTCTGCAATATAATGTCGACCGTATCGTTCCCGGCATAACCGACAACAATATCGCTGCGATTAACTCCAAACTTGATGCCGTTGACGCGACGATTATAACCACGGCCGAGCGTAAATTGCTGGATATGTTTAAGCGCGACGGCAAATTTGTCGGTTTTTTCCCGAACCCGGTAGATGATTCGATTGAACGTGAAAATGCCTATCTGCATGAAAAACTGCCTTATGATTTAATGCTCTGCGTCGACCGCAGCGTCCGCCAGTTTTGCGGCAAATATGTTCCCTGCGAGGAAATTATCGCCGATATCCGCAAACAGATACCTGATCTGAAGCTGCTGCTGGCCGGCATTGATAAACATCATCTGCTGGAGGGCGCCGCTTATCAGGACGCGCACGGGACTTGTGCCATGGGCTTTAACCTGAGCCGGATTAACGATGTTTATCTTTATACCTCCGATCGTCTGGCGCATAGCGTCGGTAACGGTCAGTTAGCCGTTTTGGATGACAGAACCGGATATAAAGATATTTTCTCCGATGATGAAATGTGCTTCTTCCACACGCCCGAAGAAATGCTGGAAAAAATTGCTTTCTATCACAAAAATCCGCAGGAAAGAATGCGTGTCGCCAAAAACGGCGCCGAAAAATACCGCCGCCTCTTTAATGAAAAAGTGGTCGGCGCCTATATCGCCGATATCCTTTTCGGAGAACCGACCGCCGAAAAATATTTCTGGCTCGGGCTGGATAAATAGGGGGGCTTATGAGCAAGATTCAAATATCCTTTGTAATGACGGTATATAACAAGGAAAAATACCTGCCGTCGGTATTAAAGGCGCTGACCGGTCAGACCGGTTTGGGAGAAGTCGAATATATTTTCTGCGATGATGTTTCGACCGATCGTTCTGTTGAGATTATTGAAGAATTTATGCAAGATTATCCGCATGTCAAAATCTTCAAAAACACCGAGAACAAAGGCCCGGGCGTCCGTATAAATCAGGGCATTGAGGCCGCGGAAGGCGAATATATCCGCATGCTGGATTCTGATGATATTTTTCCGCTCGATTCTACCGAAAAAATGCTCAACTTGGCGCAAAAACACAATGCCGACATGGTTTACGGCAAATTTACCCGCACTTATAAGCCGGCGCCGGAAATTACCGCGGAATATATGAAAGACGACATTAAATATGTTTTCCATAAAAATGCCATGGACAGTATTTTATGGGGCAAATATACCCGTATGGGACAATTGATTAAAGCCGATGTCCTGAAAAAAGCCGGCGGCGCGCATCCCTTGGTTTTTATTCAGGACGAATCAATCCCGCTGCGCTGCGCGCCTTATGCTGCCAACGGTATTATAAAAATGGACGCGAACGTGGTTTTGGTGCCTTTGGAAGACGGCAATCTTTCCGGCAGCAAAATACAACTCGATCATGACCGTTTTTTGGCCTACTATTACATGATTGCCGAAAATCCGGGATTGGCGCCGCGGTATCTGGCACGGCTCAATCAGCGCGCGGTTTCCGCTTTTTGGAAATATCGCCGCAAGGTGGCCGGACACCCTTATTTAAGTAAAGATTTTGTCCGTTATATCGCCAGCAAAATTTTTGCGCCGCAGCCGGATATGGACTATTTAAACCGGGCAAAAGCCGAATTTCTCGCTTGCCCAAAAATTTTACGGGTTAAATAAGCCATGCGTCTGGGGTTTTCTTCTGAAATTTATCCTTTGGAAACGGCTGATATCGCCTTGCTT
>CALXTG010000111.1 GCA_944391355.1 uncultured Alphaproteobacteria bacterium | reverse complement strand
CAACCTGCTGAGCGGCCAGAGTTTGACAATCAATTTCAACGAAGACCGCAGTTCTCAGATCGAAGTTAAAGGGGTTAAGGCCCAAACGGAAGATTTAGGCATTACGGAGCGAAACTGGCGTAATGCGAAAGATATTGAACAATCAATCTCCGAGCTGGAAGAAGCTGTTAACTCGCTGCGCGGATTTGCTTCTGAGTTTGGCAATTATTATTCAATCGTCACCACCAGACAGGATTTTACCGAAAACCTGATTAATGTTCTTGAAGAAGGCGCGGATAAACTGACTTTGGCCGACATGAATCAGGAATCGGCCAATATGCTGGCTTTGCAAACCTCTCAGCAATTGGCTGTTAATTCTCTCTCCCTGGCAAGCCAGGCATCGCAGGCGGTGTTGAAGTTATTTTAATAAAGCCTGCTGCGCAGTAGTTTTCTGGATTCCAAATGTATCACATCCCGTGGGGTGTGATCTTTGGAATGACAATAAAAAGAGCAAGCCAAGCGGCGCAGTCAATTTTGAAATTGTTTTAATTGACATCAACTCAGAACAACGCGGGCAACCGTTAAGGCATCTACCGATTTGGCGCCGGCTTTTTTCAGCGCCAGCGCGCATTCTTTCAAAGTTGCTCCGGTCGTCATGACATCATCTATCAACAAAATTCTTTTGCCTTTGATTTTTTCAATATGTTTGACGCTGAAGACCCCTTTAACGTTTTTCAGCCGCTCCTGTCCTGAGAATTCGACTTGCGGGCGGGTGTGCTTATGCTTCTGCAAAGCCTGATAATCAACCGAAAGACCGGTAAGACGCCCCAGTTCTCCGGCCAGCAGCCCCGACTGGTTATATTTGCGTTTCAGCAGGCGCGCATAATGCAGCGGCACCGGCACCAGCAAATCGACGCCGGCATCAAAAATATCCGCGCCGGCCTGTTGCAGCCAGCGCGCCATTACGACGGCATTATCGGTCTTGTCCATAAATTTCAGCGCCAGAATTAAGGGCTTGGCGGCGTCATCATAACACAAAGCCGAACGGCAGTAACGGAAAGGCGCAATTTTTCCGGCATTGCAGCGCGGGCATTGCAAGTTGCGGGGCAGATGTTCACTCTGAAAAGGATAACCGCACTTTCGGCAATAAGGCCGGCTGATAAAATTCATTTCCCGAAAACAATCTTCGCACAGACCGATATTATCGCTGATAATTTTGCCGCATTTGATACAGCGCGGCGGCAAAATCGTATCGAGTATGGCGCGAAAAATATTCATCTTCCCGCAGGCTGCTTTCAGAGTTTGGCCAGTTCTTCATGAATGGCGGTAATTTTTTTGACAACGGTCATACCGGCGTCCTGCATGGCATCTATTTTATCCTGAGCGGTAATATGCCCCTTGGTAATAATATCTCCGGCATAACCGATCTTATGCCCGAAGGGGACGGCATTTCCGGCCACAAAACCGATAATCGGCTTTTTATGTTCCAGATTTTTATACCAGCGCGCCGCTTCTTCTTCAAAGGTACCGCCGAGCTGGCCGATAATGATGACAGCATCGGTTTCGTCATCGCGCATAAAACGCTCCAACGCCTCAACGAAATCAATGCCGATTATCATATCATCTCCGAGACCGATAACCGTTGACTGCCCCATACCGGCCCGGGTTGTTTCGATAACCGCTTCATAGGTCAGAGTCGATGACCGCGAAACAATGCCGATGCGTCCCGGCTGATGAATATTTTCAGGGAAAATTCCCAGGCGGGCGCCGCCGGGGGTGATGATACCGGGCGTGTTGGGGCCGATAAGCTTGGTTTTGCTGCCCCGCAGCAGCTGGCGAACCTCCAGCATATCCTTAATCGGCACGCTGTCGGCAATACAGACAACCAGATCCAGTTCGGCTTCAACGGCATCTTTAATCGCGGACTTTACCGCCGGAGCCGGGACAAACATCACCGAAGCCGTTGCGCCGGTTGCCTCCCGGGCTTCTTTGACGCTATTAAACACAGGCAATCCTAAATGCGTGGTTCCGCCTTTTTCCGGAGTTACGCCGGCAACAAAACGGGTTCCGTAGTCAAGCGAACGGCGGACATGAAAAGTTGCCTGCGTCCCGGTAATTCCCTGGCAGATAACTTTGGTATCGGCATCAACAAAAATTGACATCAGTCACTCTCCTCCACGGCCTGAACCAACCGGCTGACCGCCGTTTCCATATCATCGGCAATAATAATCGGCAGTTTGGAATGTTCCAAAATCTCTTTGGCCTCATCTTTGTTGGTTCCTTCAAAACGAACCACCAGCGGCACATTTAACCCGACTTCCGAGGCCGCGGAAACAATCCCGTCGGCAATCAGGTTACAACGCAGAAAACCGCCGAGAATGTTGACCAATATGCCTTCAACTTTGGGGTTGGTCATAATTATTTTCAGCCCCGAGGCGATTTTATCTTTATCAACGCCGCCCTTAACATTCAGAAAGCAGGCCGTCCCCACCCCGCGGCTGTTCAGAGAATCCATCGCCGCCATCGCCAACCCGTCACCGTTGACGATGCAGCCGATCGAACCGTCAAACTCGCTGTAATTGAATTTATATTTAGCCGCCTGAAGCTCCCTGTCATCCGCTTCATAATCATCCTGCAGGCGGGAAATATCCTTATGACGATATAAGGCATTGCCGTCAAAAGACATTTTGGCATCCAGCGCAATCAGCCGGCCGTCGCGCAAAACGCCGGTCGGATTGATTTCAATCATGGTCGCATCGGTTTCGACAAAAGCCCGGTGCAGACCGTTAATAAAATTTTCGGTACTATGGGCGCTTTTGGGTTCCAGATGCAAAAAGTCAAGCACTTCCTGAATTTGGGAGGGGACGGCGCCCTTTTGCAGGTCAAGGCGGATTTTCAGAATTTTTTCCGGTTCGGTCAGAGCGATTTTGGCAATTTCTTCGTCTTTGGTTTCCGCAACCAGCAGGGTGACGGCCGGAACCATGCGGTCTATAACCATGCCGGTATAAAAAATCTTTTTAACTTTGTTAAAAGCTTCGACATATAGGCGGCTGACCAGCTTGCCTTTCGGCCCGGTCTGCATGGTTACCAAAGTGGAACCGAGCATTTTTTCGGCTTCTTTAACAATATCGCGGCGGCTTTTGACAATGCGGATTCCGCCTTTATTGCCGGCGGATTTTTCCAAAAAATAGCCGCGGTTGCGCGCTCCGGACTGTATCTGCGCTTTTAACATCCACGGCCCGCGGCCGGAAACGGCAGCGGCGACATTCCGCGCTTCATTGGGCGTATAGGCCACACCGCCTTTGGGGATATTGATGCCGTAGCGGCTGAGAATTTTTTTGGCCTGATACTCGTGGATGTTCATCTTTCGCTTCTCTTACAAGACATTGGCGTAGTATTTTATCTTTTCGTTCATGGATGCCAGCCCGTTGCGGCGGCTGGGGCTGAGGTGTTCTTCCAATCCCAGTTTAGCAAAAATATCGCCGACGGCAACGGATTTAATCATTTGTGCAGATTTATTTGAATAAATGCTCAGGATAATCGCGACAATGCCTTTGACAATCGCAGCATCGCTGTCGCCTTTAAAATCAAGAATTTTCTCACCGTTTATTTCCCTGACTTCGGGCACCAGCCAGACCTGCGACTGACAGCCGCGGACTTTCCAGTCATCGGTTTTATATTTTTCGTCAAGGGGCGGAAGCTTTGAACCTAAGTCTATGATATAACGGTATTTATCTTCCCAATCGTCCAACAGGGCAAAATTATCGACCAATTCATCAATATCCATTTTTCTTCCTCTTTTTTGTGTTGTTGTGTTGTAGCATTTTTATATAAACGCGTCCACCCCTTTTTTCCATATATGCAAAAAGACGGTTGACAAATGTCAAGCAACGCTTATATTTTTTACAGTCAAAAAAATTTTTGAGGTGTAATTTGACTTTGGAAAATTTGCATAACGCCAAAACCAGCTTCGCAGCCGCCCGCGGTTCGGAGTGTTTTGCCGTATGCGCTTCCGTCTTTTATTTTTGGCCCGATTACCCCTCAAAACAACATAAGGTTTTGATATAATCCGATATTGAAATTTTATTTTTGAGGGGTGAAACACAAAGTTTCACCCCTCTTCTTTTATGCCAACAAAATAAGGAAAAAAACAATGAGCACAGAAGCCGAAGAGGAAAAGACGCCTCAGGAAATTTTAAATACCGTCTTTGATTTAGTCCCGACGCTGGAAAGCGTCTATAACCGCCACGGCGAACAGAGCCTGCAGGAAATGTTTGATGAGGTTCTTGCCTACCGCACCGACGAAAGTATCTTTCCCGGCTTCGCGCGTTTTCGCCTGCTGACGGCGGCTGCCGCGGCAAAAATTCACGGTTCGCAAGCCGGACGCGCGGTTTATGACCAGCTGGGGCAGTCGTCGGTCATGCATACACAGGTTCATCTATCAATGCTGAGGTCTTTTGACGGCGGCAAACGTCTGGACGAATCCGGGCGCGCCAAACCGGACGCACATTACAATACTCTGGTTCTGCAATCGGAAATTCTCTGGGCTGCGGTTAACCGCCGGCGCGGACAGCATTCTCTGGCGGCAAACTCGGGAATGATAACTCTCTCCAACGAAACTTCGCCGGCCTATATCCAATACGGCGCCAAAGCGGCTGAGTCTGTCCGGCTCTGCAATAATGAAAATTATCATAACGGACTGGCCTATGCCTATGCGCTGAGCAAGGAACAGCTTCTCAAAGCGCGGCAGCAAATTGCCGCCATTGCCGACCGCAGACAAAAACAACGGGCGCTTCAAACTCTGGAAACCTTAGCGTCAGCCGATAATTTTGCCGAAGGCGTCTGCCGGGTTTACGGACAGCAGCTGCAGGAACTGTACGACGCGCCGATGCCTGCGCCGTATAATATTGAGGCAACCGAGGTGCTTAATCAGGTGATGATCGAGAACCTGAAAGATTCAGACAGCCTGACGCATTATATTTTTGCGCATCCCGAAGTCTGCAAATATTATCATGACTGTTTTGCCGGCATTGCCATGGGCTGGAAAGCGAAAGACGCCTGCGATGAGAACGGCCAGCCCAACGGAATCGCCGCTTATGATGCGTTCTGGGAATTAAAAAACCTGAAAAATAACGGCAGCGCTTCCAAAAAAATGACGCCCTACTACAAGGCTTTGATGTTTGACAAACAAAACGGCGCCGTCAAGACGCTGCCCGTGCAGGAGATTATTGATAAAATCGAACAGAAAGAGCTGGCTCCCAAATATCTCACCCATGTGGCTTTCTGTTTTTTGGAATCGGGAACGCTGACTGTCGGCGGACTGGCGCAGGCACCTTACAATACCGCGGTCAAAAAGCGCAGCGCCGAATTTATCGACGGTTTATGCGCCAAAGTCCGCAGCGGCGTATTTCCGCCGCTGCCGAAAAAACTGAGTCCGGAAAACCTGATGCTGCGTAAAAAAGCCATTGCGGCGATGCCGACGGAAATTCCGGTCGCCGGACTGGGAATCCTGCGAAGCAAAGACGGCGTCAACCTGGCCAATTATGCCGAATTTCTTGACGGAAACCTGCAAATAGACGAGAAAGCGCTGCAAAAAATCGGCCGAACCAAAGTCAAAGACGCGATTATGGCCGCCGCACCGACAATTTTCGAATATAAACTCGGCGCCGGCGATTATCATAAACTGGTCGGCGATAAAGCCCTCTGTTTTCCGCAGACAATTTTAAGCCGGGCTTCCAAGCAAAATGCCGCTCTGGCATTGCGCGGAAAAATCGCGGCGGCAACAAGACCGGCAGTCGGTAAACTGCCTGACCTCACCGGCAGAATAATTGCGGCCGGCGCCCATGAGCCTGCTGCCCGCTGATATAAAAAAACTCCCGATTTTCGGGAGTTTTTTTATTTTAGGCTTTCGGCGTCTGATTAAACATCTCGCGGATACCGTCGACCGAACTTAAAATTCCGGTCGCTTCATAAGGCATATAGACAATCTTATTGTCTTCGCCTTCGGTAATTGATTTTAAGGTTTCGAGATATTTCATCGCAATCAGATATTTATCGGGCTGGCCTTTATCGGCAATTGCCTTGATGACCAGTTTAATCGCCTCTGATTCCGCTTCGGCGGTTTTAATCCGAGCCGAGGCATCGCCTTCAGCGCGCAGGACCGCAGCCTGTTTTTCGCCTTCGGCGCGATTGACTTCGGCTTCTTTCTGCCCTTCGGCTTTCAGAATGGCGGAGCGTTTCAAGCCTTCAGCTTCCAAAATGGCGGCACGGCGTTCGCGCTCGGCTTTCATCTGTTTTTCCATAGCCTGCTGAATGTCTGCCGGCGGGATAATATCCTGCAATTCGACACGATTAACCTTAACCCCCCATTTATTGGTAGCATCATCAAGAATCGCGCGCAGCTCATGATTGATTTTATCGCGAGAAACCAGCGTTTCGTCCAGATCCAGCGCGCCGACCAGATTACGCAGCGTGGTCTGGGTCAGTTTTTCAATCGCTTCGGGCAGATTCTGAATTTCATAGACCGCGCTTTTGGGATTAACAATCTGGAAATAAAGCAGCGCGTTAATGCTGATGGTTACGTTGTCTTTGGTAATAACATTCTGACGGGGAAAATCATAAACCGCTTCGCGCAGATCAATTTTAGTCTTCTCCCGAATATAAGAATAAGCGTTGCCGTTGACATCGCGGCGCGAGAATTTCCAGGCGATCGGACGGGTGGTTTCCAAAATCGGGAAAATAAAATTAAGGCCGGGCCCTAACTCTTTTTCAAATTTACCTAAACGTTCGACAATGACCGCTTCCGCCTGTTGGACGATAATAACGCCCTTAATGACATAAATAACGACCAAAAGCAATAATACTGCCCAAAACATTTATTTATCCTTTCCTACATACATTGTGAGATTATCGTGTTTAAGAATCGTTACCGTCGATCCCTTTTTATATTCTTTTCCGTCGGTCGCCCGGGCTTCCCAGCGCTCGTCGAATATACCGATTACGCCGCCGTCGGCATAAACGGTTTCCAGCACTTTGGCTTTTTTGCCGATATATTGTCCGATCCCGGTCGAATTGGCCTTTTCATCGTCTTTTTTGGTCATCAGCGGCCGCAAGAACAGCAGAAAGACTGCCGAAGCGACAACCCAGACCGGTACCAGAATGTTCCAGTCAGAGGTCCAAACCGCAACCACGGCCGTTATAAAACAGGCCAGAGCCAGATTAAGAAAAAACATCGTCGGGGTCAGCATTTCCAAAATAACCAAGACCACGCCGGCAACCGCCAATATCTGCCAATAAGCCATAGACACCTCCCGTTTCAGCACTGGTGATATCTTAAATGAGAAAAATATGCTTGGCAATATGATTTTGTTTAGACAAGAAATTTGCGCCGATAAAAAGCCCCTCAAAACTGAGGGGCTTTATTTTATTTCAAATCCGAAGTGCAGTCCGGGCAACGGATTGCCTTGGCGGGAATGGTCGAACAGCAGTAGGGACATTCCTTAGTGGCCGGAGCGGCTTTCGCTGCTTCTTCCGCTTCTTTTTTCAGGGTTCTGGCCTGCAGTTCGTTAATGGCCTTAATCAGAATAAAGACGGCAAAAGCGACAATCAAGAAACTGATAAATGTATTAATAAACAAGCCGATATTGAGGGTTACGGCACCGGCAGACTGAGCGGCTTCGAGCGAGGCATAAGGCGCCGGCGTGACACCGTCTTTCAAGACCAAAAAC
>CALXTG010000110.1 GCA_944391355.1 uncultured Alphaproteobacteria bacterium | reverse complement strand
TCATGACGCCGCGTATTGTCGTACATTTGGTCAAACCGAATATGAGCATGAAAAGTTTTGCCAAATTCGTTGCAACCTCCCCTTTTTCACGCTTTCCGATTATTGACGAAGAAAAGCAGATTTTCGCCGGCTATATTCATAAAGGCTGTATTGTTAAAGCCAAAGAAAACGAAAAAGTCGATAATTATGTTCGCGCCATGAGCAGTGTTTACAGCGAGGCAAGGCTGGAAAATGTTTTGGCCGGTATGCTTGAAGACCGTACTCATATGGCCTTGGTGATAGACCAACACGGCACCTGGGTCGGCATCATCACTCTTGAGGATATTATCGAAACCATTCTCGGCCGCGAAATCATTGATGAATTTGACGAGATTGCCGATATGCAGCAATATGCCAAAATGAAATGGAAGAAAAAACTCGACCGCAAAAAAGAAACCGTTAAAGCCTAAAAAAAACGCCGGACAACTTCCGGCGTTTTTGTCAGCCGGGTTACTAAAATTTATAATTTATGCCGGCGTAGAATTCATGTGCCCGGAAATCAACATTGTTCCAGCCGGTTTTCATGCTGCCCATATCCAGATAACGGTAACCGACGATAATATCAGTATAATCCATAACTTCGGGGATTAAAGCCCCCGCTCCCAAAGACCAGGTCAGACTGTCGGCTTTTTTGGAAAAACGGGCGCCGCCGTTGGTCAAATAGCGGACATCCCGGTCATTGCGGCTAAAACCGAGACCGGCGCTGATATAGGGTTTAACTTCCATACGGGCCGGGATTACATAATAACCGTTCAGCATCAGAGACTGACTCTGGCTGCTGATATCGGTACCGCCGGTACTGTGTTCGCTGAAGCTGGGGCGGTATGTATATTCGAGTTCCAATAATAAATTGGAATTAACATCCATTTCCCGAAAATCGGCTCCGAGGGCAATGCTGCCGAACCATAAATTATCATCTTGTTCGGGGAGCGAGTGCGCCTTATTAACAACATGCGAAATACCGGTTTTAAGCCCTACATAAGGGGCAAAATCTGCCGCCTGCGCCGCATTAAATGCCAATACGGACATTCCGAGAGCCGCCATAAATATTGTCTTCTTCATCTTCTTACTCCTCCATAGGGTTTTACGATTTTTCTCAGATTATAATAATTTGATTAAAGAGAAGTTAATCTTATCTATAACTATCGGATGATGGGATTCTGACAAAAAGACATTATTTCAAAGAAGGATAAGATTAAAAGTCAGGAGGAAAAATGTCCGAACAGGAAAATCCGTATTGGAGCGAGGAAGTCAAAAGCAATTATCATCCTCCCGAAGGAACTTTTACCAAAACAGCACCGGAAGTCGTAAAAATTCTGCTTACCGGAGCCGGCAATGATCCGCTGCTGGCACTGCACCGGCTGGTATTTTATATGAACCGCGCCGGAGATAAGCTCACCAACAGCCGGGCTCTGGAAACGGCAAAACTTACACTTGAAGATTTAATCCAAAAAGATAAACTGATACATTAACAGGAGAATAAAAATTATGAAAAATCAATTGGCCCCCAGTAAGCGCCCTCATCCCCACGAATTGCCGATTCATGTTCCGGCCCATGAAGAATTTAAACATTTCCTGCAGCATTTTTGGAATGCTCTTGATTTTCCTCATCATCAGGATCTCAGCGAAACCGAACCGAAAATAGAAGTTTCGGAAAGCGATGATGCGGTTAACGTTTTGGCGGAGCTTCCCGGCATAAACGAAAAAGATATTGACTTGGAAATCTCTTCCGACGGCTATCTGACCATCTCCGGCGAAAGAAAACAGCAAACCGAACATAAAGGCAAAAACAGCTACTTCTCTGAAATGTCATACGGTATGATCAAACGCACGGTTCCCCTGCCCTGGGATTTGAATTTTGATCAGGCAGACGCCAACTATGACAATGGCGTTTTGGAAATTACCATTCCCAAAACCACGACCGAAAAACAGAAAATGAAAAAAATCAGCGTTAAAAAAACGGCCAAGAAAACCGAAAACTAAAAATCAAAGCCCCGAAAACACGGGGCTTTTTTTAAGCTTATTTTATCCGGCAATTCGCAAAAATGTCCAAATCGGGATTATATTCGCCGGTTTTTATGCCGGTCAGCCCCAGCATGGAATGGAACAGGTTGTCATGCGAGTGCGGTTCGACCAGTTTGCTCTTCAGACAGGCGCGGTCAATTTTGAAACTTTCGGCAAAACTGTCAGACATCCAGATCAGCATCGGAATATGTTTTTGATAATCCGGCGCCTCATCATAAGGGTGACCGTGAAGATAGAAATTATCTTCCCCCAAAGATTCGCCGTGATCGGAAGCATAAATCAGAAAAGTATTATAACGGTCGCCGAGACGTTCCAATTCCCGGATATAATCGGCTAAGACCTGGCTGCCGTAAAGCGCGGCGTTGTCATAAACATTGACCAGTTCTTCACGCGTGCAGTTTTTGACATTTACTTTATCCGTACAAACCGGCTGCCAACGAGCAAATTCGGCCGGATAACGATCGATATAACTGGGGCCGTGAACGCCTTTCTGATGAAAGACGACAAAAATATCGTCTTCTTCGAATTTTTGCAGGCGTTGTTCAAGATTGTCCATTAATACCTTGTCATAAC
>CALXTG010000109.1 GCA_944391355.1 uncultured Alphaproteobacteria bacterium | reverse complement strand
AAGTTTAGATAATTTTTGTTTATAGAAATGGGGAAAACTCTTGCCTTTCGGCGGATTTTGCGCTATTTTAGCGCAGATTTTAAGCAAAAAGGTAAAAAATGTCTGATTTATTTGAAGCCACTGCGCCGGTATTGAGCGAGTACAGCGCGCAGAGTATTGAAGTTTTGGAAGGTCTGGAACCGGTTCGCCACCGTCCCGGCATGTATATCGGCGGCACCGACGAGCAGGCTTTGCACCATCTGGTTGCCGAAATCCTCGATAACTCCATGGACGAGGCGGTAGCCGGCTATGCCAACCATATCGAAATCAAATTTAACGCCGATTATTCGATTACCATTATTGATAACGGCCGCGGAATTCCGGTTGACCCGCACCCTAAATATCCCAATATGTCGGCTCTGGAAGTTATTTTGACCATGCTGCATTCCGGCGGGAAATTCGGCGGCAATGCTTATAAGGTTTCCGGCGGCCTGCACGGCGTCGGCCTGTCGGTCGTCAATGCGTTGTCGGAATCTCTGGTGGTGGAAATCGCCCGGGACAAAAAACTTTACCGGCAGGAATATTCCAAAGGCAAGCCGCTCGGTCCGTTGTCTTTAATCGGCAATGCGCCTAACCGCCGCGGAACCTCTATCACCTTTAAGCCCGATCCGGAAATTTTCGGCGCGTCATCGAATCTGAATCCCAATAAAGTTTACCGTATGGCACGTTCCAAAGCCTTTTTGTTTAAGGGAATCCGTATTTTATGGAAATGCGCTCCCGAAGTTTTATGCGAAGGCGATGTTACGCCGCCGGAAATGGAACTGCATTTTCCCAACGGCCTGCGCGATTTCTTAAACTATCAAATCGGCGCCCGCGCTACCATCAACCGCACGCCTTTTGCCGGCGATGCCGACCTGGCCAATGACGAAGGCAAAGTCGAATGGGCGATTACCTGGCCGGAAGACGAGAACGGTTTTTGTTATTCGTATTGTAATACTGTGGTTACGCCACAGGGCGGAACCCACGAGCTGGGGTTCAAATCGGCCCTGATCCGCAGCCTTAAAGAATACGGCGAAATGGCCAATATCAAAAAGGCGGCGATTGTTACCGCCGAAGACTTTTTGAGCAATGCCAGCATTATGCTGTCAGTCTTTATCCGTGACCCGCAGTTTCAGGGGCAGACCAAGGATAAGCTGACGTCGGCAAAAGCCGTGCGTCTGGTCGAGCAGGCAGTTAAAGATTCCTTTGACCACTGGCTGACGCAGGATACCGAAAATGCCAACGCATTGTTGGAATATGTAATTGAACGCGCTGAAAACCGCCGCAAGAAAAAAGAAGAAAAAATCCAGAGCCGCAAGACGCCGACCAAAAAACTGCGCCTGCCCGGCAAGCTGGCCGATTGTACGCAGGCTTCGGCAGAGAATACCGAAATTTTTATTGTCGAGGGCGACTCCGCGGGCGGTTCGGCCAAACAGGGACGCGACCGTTTTACGCAGGCAATTCTGCCACTGCGCGGTAAAATTCTGAACGTTGCCAGCGCCAGCCTGGACAAGATTCTGCAAAACCAGGAAATTAAGGATATGTGCGAAGCTCTGGGCTGCGGCGTCAAAGAAAATTATCGCGAAGAAAATCTGCGTTATGAAAAAATCATTATCATGACCGATGCCGATGTCGACGGCGCGCATATCGCTTCGCTGCTGATGACTTTCTTCTATCAGCAAATGCCGAAGCTGATTGAAAACGGACATCTTTATATCGCCACTCCGCCGCTTTATAAAATTGCCAACGGCGGCAAGATTTTTTATGCCCAGGACGATGACGACAAAGACCGGATTCTGGCCAAAGAATTTAAGGGCAATGCCAAACCGGAAATCAGCCGCTTTAAAGGTTTGGGCGAAATGAGCGCAATTCAGCTTAAAGAAACGACGATGGATAAGAAAAACCGCACGCTGCTGAAAGTGCTGATTCCCTCAACCAATACCGAAGAAGGCAAGGAAGAAGCTTTTGAAACGCGCCGCCAGGTTGAACGCCTGATGGGCAAAAATCCGGAAAGCCGTTTTAAATTTATTATTGAACGCGCCAAATTTGTGGAAGATTTGGATATATGATTCGCCGGCTGCGGACAGAAGATATTTCGAAAACGGCCGAGATTTGGCTGCGAGGAAGCCTGCAGGCGCATGATTTTGTTGCCGCCGCATACTGGCAGAAAATGAAACCGTCGGTTATCCGCGATTATCTGCCCCGCGCAGAGACTTATGTTTTTGTTGACCGGCATCAGATTAAAGGTTTTATCAGCCTTCCGGAAAAAAACTATGTCGGCGCTTTATTTGTCGACCCGGCATTTCAGCGGCAGAGAATCGGCTCCAAACTGTTGGAGTATGTCCGCCGAAAGCGTCCGGAACTGAAACTGCAGGTCTATTGCCGGAACAGCGGCGCGCAGAAGTTTTACCGCAGCCGGGGATTTCAGAGCCTTAAAGAACAAAGCGATGATTCGACCGGCGAAAAAGAACTGATAATGTGCTGGGCCAAAGGCAGTAAAAACATGGTGCGGCGGCACGGAGATTCCTGAAAAAGCGAAACCCTCTTTCAAATGAGAGAGGGTTTCTTTTGTTACTTCCGGCTCAGATATTTATCCAACAGCGGCGTGCTGCCGGAATTTGAGCTTGAAGTTTGTTTTTTTACCGTACTGCGAACAGGCTTGCGAGAATCCTGCTGCCGCACGTCGCGGACCGGTCTCCGGTTTTCTCTTTTTTCCAGCTGGCGGGTTTTAACAATCCGCGGGCGGGAATTTGAATAACGAACCGGACGATCATAGTGATGATGATACGGTTCGCGGTAAACCGGAGTGTAACGACCGCCGTAAGGCGTCATATCCGGCCGGCCATGCCTGATACCATTCCCGATGGCTTTCAAGCAGTGCATGGTGTGATCCCAGGCATAGGCCGCATAAGTAACGCAGTCTAAAAACCGATAGGTTCCGTATAACCATGCCATAGTTTTCTCCCAACCGGCAGAATAATTGTATCTGCGACAGGCGGGAGCCTGGGTTTTGGAAATTGTCCCGTCGGAGTAAGCATAGTAGCTTCCTCGGTTGGTGACAATTAACCACCGCATATAGCCGGCATTGCAGTAAGGACGAATGTCCAAAATCCGCACCTCCGACCAGCCGTTCCCATAGCAGATAGCTTCAAGACGCCCCATAACCTGTTCCTCAATTTGATAAAACGGAACGAGGGTCTTGATTTCCGGATAAGCACCGCGCGTGATATACACATAAGCGTGCTCATCATTGGTTTCGACTAATGCAGAACCGTCATAGCACCACTGACGGCTCCCCATACTTAGAC
>CALXTG010000108.1 GCA_944391355.1 uncultured Alphaproteobacteria bacterium | reverse complement strand
GAGGTAATTACCCCGTGAAAATCCAAGCCTATTTTCAAACGCCTGTTACTCATCTTTACTCCCGAACAATGAAGAAACTAAATCTTTTAACGAACCGGGGCTCAACGCCGACAGAGGATTAAAGCTGATGTCAGGATCGCTCAGGGAACCGGTGATGCTGTAATTGGCGGCAAAAACGGTTCCGTCTTTGCTGCTGAGCAGGTTGCCGACAATCGGTATTTTACCGATGAAAGAATTGATGCTGTATGCCGGCGCAATAACTCCCTTGATATTTAACCGCTCGTTGACGCGGTTGTAAGTGCCGTTGGCGGTAATACCCATAACGTTGCCGAATGCCTTGGCTTCTTTGACCGAAAGCACGCGGTTTTTATATTCAAAAGGCGCATCCAGATGCGAGAAGGCCATGCCATCTCCGGTCAACAGATTAAGCATTCCCGACAGCGACGCAACCGTCAGAAGCTTGGCAAATACCGGCGTATTGTGAATACTGAATTTTCGAATTCTGGCATGGCCGATAAATTCTTTGTTCTTATTGCGTTTGGCATTAATCACCAGGCGGCCGCCGCTCATGTCATCATAAACGCGCAAAAATTTGAGCGTGCTGCCGGCATTATCGCTTTCGACCGTCAAAAGATACTCGCCCTGCGGCCGCGGGACATAATCAAATTTTAAATTAGATTTCTGATCGGTTCCGAAATTTCCGACCATATGAACTTCATGAAAGCCGACACCGTTACGCAAAACAGCATTGCCGGCAAAATTCCGGATTGAGATCACCGGACTGGTCCACAACCGGTTCACGGCAATGAAAATATCGGTATCGCTGATTTTTTCAAGTTCATCTTCCGCCGAAGCCGACGACGCCCCCGTGGCAGAAGCTTTTTCTTTACGGTCAAACAGTTCGCTTAAATTATAACTGTTTCCCGAAATATTGATTTTGACTTTGGGCTTCTTGCCGGCGATAAACTCTATCTTGGCCCGGGCATCGGTTTTCGACGCTTTAATACTGGTGATGTCCACGGTTTTAACGCTGTTGTTCTTGCCAAAAGCAATCGCTCCGGTCAGGCTGAAATCTTTTTTATTAAAGCTCAAGGACGGAATTGAACCGATTTGACTGCCGTTCAGATTTATTTTGGCACGAACCGAAGCTTTTTCGCCGACGGCCTTGGTTAACCCGAGAAAAGAAAAATCCAGCGCCGTATTCTGCAAAGCCGCGGTTACATCTATCTGCGTTTTGTTATTTTTGAAAATCGTCACATCGGCTTCAGCATCGGCATAGCCCGAAACATAAGGCGGCTTCAAAACCTCAGAATCGATGCCCATTTTCTTGCGGAAATTTTCATCGAATCTGAAAGCCAGCTTATATTTGCTCTTGTAATTTTTGTCAGTAAAGCTTTCGTTCCAGATTAAATCGAGCGGTATCCCTTCCAGCTCGGCGCGGCCGGTCACATGCAGCCCCTGATTATTTACTTCAAGGCTCAGCTGATCGGACTTCAGCGGCTGGGAATTGATTATATCGGGAATTTCAACATCTTTCAGTTCCGATTTGACCAGAACATTGACTTCCTCAGGCTCCAAATCCTGTTTCAGCTCAAATTTCAGATTCAACTCCGTATCGGCGTATCCTTTTATGCTTTCAGGATTCAATCCCATTTCCGAGGCATAGCCGAGCGGCTGGTGATCAATCAGTTTCAATGCGTCAGTAATTGAGGAATTGGCGACCAGATTAATATCGGCGTAATTATTATATTTATCCAGATCATATAAATTCACATAACCGCCGGTTATGATTACATCTTCGGAGACGCCCTTATCAATATTGACCTTAAGACTGTCAGCCTTGAAATCCACCGTCCCATAGGCATTGGTGATCCTCGGCATTCCGGTCAGGTAGTCGATGTTCGTGTCCTGAATTATCGTTTTACCCTGCAGATTTTCAAAACCAAACTGCTTTTGTTTTCGGTCATAGCCGAAATCAACGACAAAAGAAGATTCTACCGCTTTGCCGCCGAAAATGCTTTCCCGGCACCATTCCCAAGCCGGTTCGGCAACAAAACGCGGCCAATAGCGATAAAGCTCGTCCAAAGCAAGTTCATCAATATCGGCCTGCAGACGAATTTTGAGATCTTCGGGCGAATAATCAAAAATCAATTTTTCCAGCCCGGAAACGTCCAAGCTCAATTTTATCGGCTGTTCACCGAGATTAAAATCGGCATCCTTGACGGTTATCTTATTCAGACCGCCGCTGATATCCCCCTGCAGCATAAAAGATGATACCGAAAATTTTAAGTCTTCCTTATCGGCCAGGGTTATTTCTCCCTGCCCGCCTTCAAAAGCAAAATTTATTTTCTCAAAAGCTTTATCCAACCCTTTGAAAATATTGTCTTCATGTTGCAGAACTTCTGCAAAATTTATCAGGGCATCAACCTTGCCGCTGACCGGGATATTGGCTTTATAAAGCAGCTTGTTGACCATCTCAACCCAGAAAGTATCAAAAACTTCCGAAGGAATCAAATCGGCAAAATAAATCTGCAGAGCCAGCTTGTTAACTGCCGGACGGTACTGCGCCTCAATGCCGATTGATGTATCACGGTCTTTGACTTTCAACAGCGCGTTCAACTCGGTCGAGATGCCGTTGAAATGGCGTTCAAAACGATAATTCAAATCAGAAAAAGCCCACTTACGTCCCAGATCGACTTCATGCAGCTCGACCTCGGCATTGTTTACGGCAATATCGTTAATATAGCTTTCGGTATAAGATTTATCCTGAGAATTAAAGCGTTCGATAAATTCTTCAAAGCCGTCAAAATAATGCTGAAGCTTCTTTTTGGTGATTTCGGCCGGCTGGTTATCTTTAACCCCGTAAGTGGTAAAGACATAGACTTTCGGATTGTTGACGGCAACGGAACTCGGCGCGATAATACCGTGAAGCAAAGCGCGCAGGCTGAAGGAAACCGAGGTTTTCGGAGCTTCGACCACTAAAGAACCGTCCTTTTTGCGATAGACAACATTATTAGCGATAATATTAACCGGCTTAATTGAGCGTACCAGTTCCAGATTCACCGAATCGAGACTGACAATATATTCCGAATCGTCATGATTGAGCGCTTTAATAATATAAGGCTTTAAGAAAGGCAGCGCAATCGGCGCCCGGTAAAGCTGCCAGAAAAACAACAGCAGCATAACCAGAAAGGCAACGCCGGTATAGTCTAAAATCTTACGAATCCGATATATTCTGCTATCGAGTTTTTTCATCGGTCTCCAGCCAGGTTAAAATATCGCGGTAATTGCGATGATTATACAAATCCGCATGGTTTCCGTCTTCATATATAATCATTTTTTTCGGTTGCGAAGCCCGGGCAAATAAATTCTTACCAAAACGGGGCGGAACCGTTTTGTCCCGGCCGGCAATCATAACCAGCAGCGGCGTTCCGATACGGTTAATCAGTTCCTGATTGTCATAACGGTCACGAACCAGCGTATCTACCGGCAGAAACGGAACGACGCCCCGGACAACATTTGCCAGACTGTCAAACGGCACTTCCAGTATCAGAGCCGCAAAAGGATCCGTTTCGCCGTAAACGGCGGCGGTATGAGTCGAAGTATAGGAACCAAGCGACATACCGTATAAAATAATATCGGAATTTTTATAACCAAGCCCGCGCAGATAATTGACCGCAGCCAAAGCATCCGCCGCCAGAGCCGGCTCGGTAATTTTTCCCTCAATACCGCCGAACCCCCTGTATTCGGGCAACAAGACCCCGTAACCGGCGTTGACCAACGGCTGCAGTTTATAGTAAAAGCCCTCGATATTATAGGCATTGCCGTGATAAAAGACGATGATTTTCTTTTTGGCGCCGGGCTTGGTAAACCAAGCGTATAACGGGGTTCCGTCAGCCGAAACATAACGGACTTCTTCAGCCCGGTAACCGTCGGCAGCGGCTTTTTTCAAATCGGCGGGAATCTGCCGCGGATGATAAAAGAAACACTGCGGACAGCCCCATAACAACAGCGCAGTCCCCAACCACAACAGTACGGCAGCTGCCAAAGCGGCGGCAAAAATTTTGGCGGTTTTACGCATCCGGCCCTACCTTATGCGCCAAAGCCGCCGCCAAAAATAAATCAATATCACCGTCCAGAACCGCTTTACAGTCGGACGTTTCAACTTCGGTGCGCAAATCTTTTACCATTTTATAGGGCTGCAACACATAAGAACGAATCTGATGCCCCCAACCGATATCGCTCTGATTGTCACGCATATCCTGAGCCTGGGCTTCCCGCTTTTGCAGTTCTTGTTCATAGAGGCGGGCCTTTAACATTTTCCAGGCTGCATCGCGGTTTTGAAATTGGGAGCGCTGGTTTTGGCACTGCACGACTATCCCGGTCGGGATATGGGTAATGCGCACCGCGGAATCGGTTTTGTTAATATGCTGTCCGCCGGCACCCGATGCCCGATAAGTATCAACGCGGCAATCGCTTTCCTTAATATCTATCTGTATCTCATCATCAATGACCGGATAGACGCCTACCGAAGCAAAGCTGGTATGACGGCGGGCATTGCTGTCAAAGGGAGAAATGCGCACCAGGCGGTGGACGCCGGTTTCCGATTTCAGCCAGCCGTAAGCATTATGGCCGCTGATTTTTACCGTGACCGATTTGATACCGGCAACATCGCCTTCGGTTTCTTCAAGATATTCAACTTTATACTTATGCGCTTCGGCCCAGCGGACATACATACGCAGCAGCATTTCCGCCCAATCCTGCGCTTCGGTGCCGCCGCTGCCGGCATGAACCTCAAGAAAAGCATCATTCTTGTCTACCTCTCCGGACAGCAGAGCCTCCAGCTCGCCGCGGCGGGCATTGTTCTTCAGTTCTTCAAGATGAGTGAGAATGTCGCCGATGACCGCTTCATCATTCTCGGCTTCAGCCAGTTCGGCCAGCTCGACATAATCTGTCAGCGCGTTTTCCATATCCCGATAATTGCCGAGCCCGGCTTCAAGGGTGTTTTTTTCGCTCATCAGTTTCTGCGCCTTTTCGGGATTATCCCACAAGGCGCCGTCTTCGGTCAGGGCATTTAATTCTTCAAGACGCAAAAGGGCATTGTCATAGTCAAAGAGACCTCCTCAGCAATGCCAGAGATTGCTTAATATTTTCTACCAGTTCATAAATTTCGGCGCGCATGTCATTTATCCTTAATACTGTGATCCGAGCTGTAAATCGCTGTTATCGTCATTTTCAAAAACATTTTTTCGTCCGTCTTTATCCGTATCGGCGGCAGAATCCGAGCTGCCGATAATCCGCTGCCGCTGGCGGTCAAAATCAAAGTCCGGTTTCAGGGCTTCGGTAATAACGGCCGTATCTTTCGGCGTAGCGGGACGACCGGTGTTATAGTTAATTCTGACCAGCTTAATTCCGGTCGGAATCCGGAACGGAATATCTGCCCGCTCGGCCAAAGCTTCTTTCATAAAGTTATAAAACACCGGCAAAGCCGTGGCCGCTCCGGTTTCAACTCTTCCCATGGTGCGGGGTTCATCAAAACCGAGATAAACGGCAACTACCAAATCGGGCGAATAACCAACGAACCAGCCGTCTTTGTTTTGATTGGTCGTTCCGGTTTTACCGGCAAGATGTCGTTTCAGGCTGCGCAGCCGGGCGGCGGTTCCGCGGACGGCAACCCCTTCCAAAATACTGGTCATCTGATAAGCGCTGTGCGGATCGACAATCTGCTCGCGGGCATCGGTAAGCTGAGGAATTTCCTGATTTTCCCATTTGTCGGCATTGCAATCGGCACAAACTCTTTTATCATGTTTCAAAATCGTTTTACCGTTGCGATCCTGGATGCGCTCAATGAAATAAGGGGTAACTTTTTTACCGCCGTTAACCATTACCGCATAAGCGGCAGCCATATCAATCAGACGCGTATCACCGGCACCGAGCGACATTGACAGCAATTCGGGCAGCTGATTATTGACACCGAGACGTGCCGCCATTTCCGATACTTTATCCATGCCCAGATCCTGAGCCAGACGCACAGTCATCAGGTTGCGGGATTTTTCAATTCCCTGGCGGAAAGTCGTCAGGCCGTAAAAACGGGTTGAGTAGTTTACCGGTTTCCATTTCGGAAGCCCCGGCCCCTGATCCAGCACAAACGGCGCATCAAGAATCAAATCGGTCGGAGAATAACCGTTTTCCAAAGCGGCCATATAAACTATCGGCTTAAAGGCGGAACCGGTCTGGCGCCGGGCCTGAGTTGCCCGGTTAAACTGCGACTTGGCAAAAGAATAGCCGCCGACGACCGCCAATACTTTTCCGGTATGCGGATCCATTGCGATCAACGCGCCTTCAACGTTAGGCAGCTGGCGGAGATTATAAGTATCGGCGGCCAGTTTCTTGGCGGCGGTTTCTTTAGCCGATAATTTTTCAACCAAAATCACGTCACCTTTCTGCAAAACTTTGGCAACCGAAGTCGGGGCATCGCTGATTCCCTGGTTTTTGAGGTTTTTACGCGCCCAGTTCAACAAAGAGAGCGGGATTTCTCCGCGTTGGCCGGACGCCGTTTCAATAACGGCTTTGGCGGCGGAAGTTTCCAACACAACCGCGGTTTCCCACTGCGGTTCGGCGCCGGCAGGCAAAGCAAAATTTTTCAACTTTTCGGCATAGTCCGCTTCCAGGTCTATTGTCGCCAACGGTCCGCGATAACCGTGGCGCCGGTCATAGTTTTCAATCTCGCGGCGGAAAACCCGGGTGGCAATTTCCTGAAGTTTCGGGTCTACGGTGGTTCGGACAATCATGCCGCCTTCATAAAGCGCATCAGTTCCGAAATCAGCGCTGATTTCACGACGAACCTCTTCGCTGAAATATTGAGCATCTTTGACAAATTCATTTCGGCGCTGCACAATTTCAAGCGGCTCGGCCTGGGCGGCCTGAGCTTCTTCTTCGGTAATATAACCGTCAATCAGCATACGCTCTATAACCCAGTTACGGCGGGCGACGGCGGCATCATAACGGGTGCGGGGATTATAATTATTCGGCCCCTTGGGCAAAGCGGCCAAATAAGCGGCTTCCTGCAAATTCAGCTCATCAAGCGACTTGCCGAAATAATTTAACGCGGCCGATGCAACCCCATAAGAACGATTGCCGAGATAAATTTCATTCAGATAGAGCTCCAGAATATGGTCTTTGGAAAAAGCCTGCTCGATGCGGGTTGCCAAAATCGCTTCTTTGATTTTGCGGATATAGGAAACTTCGGAAGTAAGCAGAAAATTTTTGGCGACTTGCTGGGTAATGGTCGAAGCTCCGGCCGGACGGCGCCCGGTGCCGATATTTTTCAGGTTGCCGAGAACGGCGCGGACAATACCGATATAGTCAATTCCCGAATGGCTGTAAAATTTTTTATCTTCGGCGGAAATAAATGCCTGTTTAACCCGCAGCGGAATTTTATCTACCGGCACGAAAAAACGTTTTTCATTGGCATATTCCATCAACAACTGCCCGTCTCCGGCAAAAAGGCGCGTGGTTACCGCCGGCTCATATTTGGCCAGCTGATGATAATCAGGCAGTTTACCGGCAAAATCCCATAAAGTGGTGATGACCAAAATAACGGCTATTACCGCAAAGAAGAAAAACGTGCTCAGCAACGACGACAGGGTTTTTAACATTTTCGACTCAAGAAAAAAATGATTTTATACGTATAGGTTACTCTTTTAGTACAATTTATTTTAAAAGCCAAATAAATTTGCGTTTTATCATAAATTTTTAAAAGAGGGAAGCGTGCTGCATATTGTCAAAGAAATTATCAATCGCGCGGCCGGCGGAAGTCGCCAGTTTTTTACGATAACTCTTTTGTTTGAGCAGACGTTCTTCGCTGCTGTTGGAGAGATATCCCATTTCCAGCAGAACCGACGGCACATCAGGCGCCTTTAACACGGCGAAGCCGGCAAAACGGTGCGTATTGTCAACCAGTTTGACAGACTTTTTCATTTCCTGAACCATAAAAGTCGCAAATTCCGAGGAACGGTTCATGGTTTCACGCTGCGCCAGATTAATCAGAATATCGGCAACTTCTTTGGTATGATCCGAGAAGTCCAGACCGGCAATTACATCGGCTTTATTTTCGCGTTCGGCCAAAGCGGCGGCCTCCTTATCGGAAGCGGTTTCTGACAAAGTGTAAACCGAAAGGCCTTTGGTACTGCGGTTGCGGATGCTGTCGGCATGAATGGAAAGGAATAAATCGGCTTTATGACGGCGGGCAATTTTTACCCGTTCGCGCAGCGGAATAAATATATCGGTACTGCGGGTCAGATAGACTTTATAATTCCCGTCTTTTTCGAGCTCAGCTTTAAGTTCCTTAGCCATAGCCAGAGTCAGGTGTTTTTCATATACGCCGGAATAGCCGATGGCGCCGGGGTCTTTGCCGCCGTGGCCGGGATCAAGAACAATGACCTTGCGGGTATTCTTGCGTTCATTCTTTGCCTGAGGTTTAGCCGCGGTTTTCTTGGCCGCGACCTTGGTCTGATAACTGTCGGTCGTGAAGGCATGGTCATTGCCGACCTTTGCGGCAAATTCACGCTCAGAAGCAATTTCTATATCCACGACGAAACGATAACCGAAGCTGCTTTGCGGCGGTAGCATAAAAGCCTTTTTGATAACGGCAGGTTTCTGCAAATCAAAAACTATCCGGGTTGACCCATCGCCGACATTGCCGAGCCTGGTTCCGGAGATCAGATTATTTTTATCTACAAAATTTTCAATCGCGCCGCTGACCCGGACATTGCGGGTATCAATGACCAGCCGTTTGGGACTGTTGAGCAGAAAAACCTTATAGTCAAACGCACAGTCAGAATCGAGCACCAGACGAACATTGCCGATCCCCTGCCCGATCCGCAGTGAACTGATTCCCTCCGCCGCCGCGGCAGAGCCGACAACAGACAAGCTGAAAAACAGCAGCAGGAAAGCGGGCAGAATCTTACGAATCTGTCCTGTTATGCTCTGATATGCTTTGCGGCAAAAACCAATCATCATCTGCTCTTTACCCAATTGTACTTATTCTGATGATACAAAACACTTATTACCAACTGGTTAAAACCAACAATAAAAAAACTCACGATATCGATAATTTTTCATTTGTGTTTTAAAACAAATCGTATATCTTGTATGCAGTTATATGCGTTTATGTATCGGGTTTAGGTCTGTTTTACAGATTTTTAAAGGAGATTTCAAGACCTAATATCGGGTAACGCGGCCTTTCACAGCGAAACGGCGGCAGCGTATGACAAAAAAGAAAAAGTTTTATAAGGCAGAGTTTCAGGCCGCAGAGGCGGGGAAAAATTATAATTAAGCAAAAAAAGTCCCTGCGCCGGCAAAAGAGATTATAAATATAAAGGTCTAATGTCTCAGACCAAAAGGCTGTTGATAACATAAGGCAGCATTATTTCCGGGAATCCGGAATTTGAATTTATGTATCTGAATTTCTGAAACCTCCGCAAATGTTTAAATTAACGCCGGTTTAAGGCGTCTATACGGAGTTTAAAATATTATGATGAAAAGAATGTTGATTGACGATACCCAGCCCGAAGAAACCAGGGTCGTCGTAATAAACGGCAACAAACTTGAAGATGTGGAATTTGAAACCACGCACCGCAAACAAATTAAAGGCAACATTTATCTCGCAAAAGTCATGAGAGTTGAGCCCTCGCTGCAGGCGGCTTTCGTCGATTACGGCGGCAACCGTCACGGTTTTTTGGCTTTCGGCGAAATTCATCCCGACTATTATAATGTTTCTGACGCCGAAATGGCAGAGATTGAAAAAGAAGTCGACACCATCATCGAAAACAAAAAACAGGCTTTGCGCGACCGCGAGGCCGAAAGAGAAAGAATCCGCGCGGAAAAAGCCGCCCGTTATGCCGCCCGCAAAGCAGCCGAAGAAGCTTTAAAAGCCGGACAGGCGGCCGTGCAGCAGGAAGCAACGGCCGTTGAAGCCCCGGTTCAGGAAGAAGCCCCTGTCGCCGCGGCCGAGGTTTCGGTGAACGAAACACCGCAGGAAGAAAAAGCCGAAATTTCTGCAGAAGCTCCAGCAGAAAGCAGTGAAGCGGAAACTGCCGCCCCCTTAAACGCCGAAGCAGCAGACGAAGAATCCGCCGCCGGCGAAGAAGATACCCAGCCGCAAAAACGCAAAAGAAGATTTAACCACCGCCGTCCGCGCCGCAAAAACAAAGACAATGAAGCCGGCGAAACTGCGTCTCAGGAATTGAAAGTTTTAAGCGAATCGGCCGGAACCGAAGAAGAGACCGTCAGCGAAGAGATTTCCGTCCGCAAAGAAGAAGCCGAAATGCTCAGCGCCGGGAATGATGACAACGATGAAGATATTGAAGACGACGACGAGGACGGCGAAATAGATTTCGAATTGCAGCGCAAGCTGATGAAAGTCCGCAAACTGTTTCACCGCAGCCATATTCAGGATGTTATCAAAGAAGGGCAGATTCTGCTGGTTCAGGTTGTCAAAGAAGAACGCGGCAATAAAGGCGCGGCTCTGACGACCTATCTGTCACTGGCCGGCCGTTACTGCGTTTTAATGCCGAATCGGATTAAAAGCGGCGGCGTTTCGCGGAAAATTACCAATGCGGCGGATCGCAAGCGGTTAAAAGGCATTGTTCATGACCTGCCGCTGACAACCGATATGTCAATGATTGTCCGTACAGCCGGCGAAGAGAAGAGCAAAGCAGATATTGTCCGCGACTATAACTATTTAATCCGCACCTGGAACCAGATCCGCCTTGATTCCCTGAGAAATAAGGCTCCGGCATTAATTCATGAAGAAGGCAATCTGATTAAACGGGCTTTGCGCGACATTTATACCAAAGATATTTCGGAAATCATCGTCTCCGGCGACGAAGCCCATAAAATGGCCAAAGACTTTTTCAAAATTCTGTCGCCGCATAATCTTAAAAAAATTAAACATTATCGCAATTCGGATATGCCGTTGTTCCAGCGTTTTCAGGTTGAAACCCAGCTTGACAAACTGCATGAAGCGACTGCTCAGCTGGAATCGGGCGGCTATTTGGTAATCAACCCGACTGAAGCTCTGGTTGCGATTGACGTCAACTCGGGACGCGCGACCAAAGAAAAAGATTTGGAAGAAACCGCTCTGAAAACCAATCTGGAAGCCTGCGACGAAATCGCGCGGCAGCTGAGAATGCGTAATTTGGCCGGGCTGGTGGTTATTGATTTTATTGATATGGAGGAGCCGGCCAACAATCATGCGATTGAAAAACGCATGAAAGAAGCTCTGAAAAAAGACCGCTCGCGAATTCAGGTCGGTAAAATGAGCTGTTTCGGCCTGCTGGAAATCTCTCGGCAAAGAATGCATTCTTCTTTTTGGGAAAGCAATTACCAGACCTGCCCCTGCTGCAACGGCAAAGGCATGGTCAGAACCATTGAATCCGGCGCGGTGATGGTTTTGCGCGGAATTGAAGAAGAAGGCATTAAAAATCGTTCTTCAAAAGTTATCGTAACGGTTCCGAGCGATGTCGCGCTTTATATTCTAAATCATAAACGGCAGAATCTGGTGGCTCTGGAACATCGTTATAAAATGGAAATTGTCATCAGCGCCGATGACAGCATTAAAAATATTTCCGATTATACGATTGAACGGACCAAATGCGTCAAAAGCGAGCCGGAAGCCGCAAAAGAACAGCCCAAACCGGCAGAAGAAACAAATATTTCTTCCCTTGAAGAAACTGTTATTGAAGAAAGCGGCATGGAAAATGAAAGCGGAGAGCCGGCCGGAAACGACAATAATTACCGCCGCCGCAACGGCCGCCGCGATAATCGGCGCAACCGGCGCAACGGCCGCGACCGTAACGAACGAAACGGACGTTTTAACCGGAATAATCAGGAAAACAATACGCATGAACAGCCGGTAAAGGAAAAACAGCAGGCCGTCATATTGTATAACAGCCACGAAGATACTACATCTTCTGCAAACAGCGAAGGTGAAGAAAAGAAGGAAAAAACCGCGTGGTGGAAAAAAATTATCGGTTAAAAACATTCCTGATAAATTTTAACGTAAAAAGGCTGATATCCGGCATTTTGCTGGTATCAGCCTTTTGGCTTTACGCTTTTGAGGCTTTTGCGCTTAACATTATTTCCGACGATGAAAGCGAGATATTTCTGCAGAAGATTATTCAACCGCTGTTCAAGGCGGCCGGGGTTCGCTATGACAGCAATAATATTTATATTGTCAACGATCCGAGCCTGAATGCTTTTGTCGGAGACGGGAATAATCTGTTTATTCATACCGGAACCATTATCAATGCAGGAAGCGCCGACGAGTTATCGGGAGTAATCGCCCATGAAACGGGACATATTCAGGGCGGACATATCATGCGGATGAAGCTGAAGGCCCAGGGCTTAAGCGAAGCGACGTTAGCCTCAACGATTGCGGCGGGAGCGGCCGCTCTTCTGACCGGCCGCAGCGATGTGGCCGTAGCCATAGCTTTGGGCTCGCAGAGTTCGGCAATTACCAATATGACAATTTATCAAACCGGCGAAGAACGCAGCGCCGATGAAGCGGCGGTAAATCTTCTGAACAAAACCGGTCAGTCTCCGGCGGGAATTTTGGCTTTTATGAAACGTATTTCACGGCAGAATACCCTGAACGGCATTGAAGAAACCCCTTATTTTAGAACACATCCGGTCACACGCGAAAGAATTTCATTTTTAGAAAATGCGGTGCGAAATTCGCCTTATCAGCGGAATAATAAATCGGACGGCGAATTTTCCCGGGTCCAAGCCAAGCTTTTCGCTTATTTGGAAGCGCCGAAAAATACTTTTCGGAAATATCCTCTCGGCAATAAATCCGTTCCTGCCCGTTATGCTCAGGCAATCGCCTATTTTAAAATGCTGCAATTTAAACAGGCTTTACAACTGATTGACGGCCTTATTAAAGAGGAGCCGAAAAATCCGTTTTTTCGGGAAGTGAAGGCGCAGATATATTTAGAAACCGGAGAAATTAAAGCCGCCAAAGCAGAATATAAGGAGGCCGTCAAACTGCTGCCGGCCTCTGCTTTGTTACAGGCCAGCTATGCACAGACAATTTTGGAGGATAATCCATCGGCACAAGAAATTCAGGAAGCCATTAATATTCTGCATAAATCTCTGATCAGAAAACCGAGCGGATTTGCCTGGCTGCTGCTTTCCCGCGCTTACGGATTGAAAGGCGATGACGCTTATGCTGCTTATGCCGCCGCTGAATACAGCATACGAATCGGCGCTTTTGATACGGCCAAACAACAGGCTAATCAGGCTCTGAGAAAATCAGGCGCCAACAAGCAGTTGAAAATAAAAACCCAAGACTTGCTGTCCCGCCTCAGCGAATTGGAAAAATAGAACCAATTATCTACTGAAACCGGGGAAGAAAAGATTATATCAAAGGTGGTTGATGATTAAAGCTTTGCTTTGATGATGAACCCGGAAAAGAGTTTTTACCAAGTAAAAACTCTTTTCCTGTTTTTTGACAGAAAAAAGAGCCTTGCCAAGCAAATATTTACCTATTCCAAAATAGCCGCGGTTTTGCGGCCGGTTTCGTTTGAGCTTCAGAACCCGCTTTGTTATCCTTTTAAACAGAGGCTTTGACTTTGTTTATTGAGGGGAAGACAATATGAAGAAAATATTATTTATCCTGCTTTCTTTGTTCTGGGCTGTTTATGTTCAGGCCGCTTCCCTCTCTGTTGACATTCACACACCCAACCCGTCAAAGCCTTGCCAGTTTGCCAAAGTCTATTTTCTTCCCGACTGGAATGACAAAGATTTTGCTTTCGCTGACCAAGACGAA
>CALXTG010000107.1 GCA_944391355.1 uncultured Alphaproteobacteria bacterium | reverse complement strand
AAGTTGATGATGTGGTTGACAGTACCGGCGCCGGTACTGTCAACCACATCATCAACTTTTTCGGCGTCAACAAAAGTAATCGTACGGCCGTTAACAACCACCGAACCTTTGGCGCTGCGGGTAATTGCGGCGATTTCGACATCGGGTTTTAACATTTCCAGCGTCTTATAAAAATCATTCTCGGCAAAAAGGGTTTTTATCTCCTCTTCATTGCCAAACAAAATGTCGACATAGTCTTTGACCAAATTTAAAAATTCCTGGCGGTGGCGTTTGACAACCGATTTGTCGGACAGACTGAAAGCGACTTTGCGGTTATGCTTATGCGCCAGCTCACAGGCTTTGACCATCGCCTTCTTGGCTTCTTCCTTATCCCAGAGATAACCTTCCAGATAAATAATTTTTCCGGCTTTGATAATATTCTCGTCAATATCTTCTTCCGAAAGCTTTTCAGAGGCGCCGAGGTAAGTAAACATTGACCGTTCGGCATCGGGCGTTACCAGAACAATGCTGCGGCCGGTCGAAGGCCCCTGAGTCAGCGGTTCGGTAAAAAAGTCAATCCCGGCGGCACCGATATCGCGGCTGAAATCCTGCCCCAGCTCGTCATCATGAACTTTGCCGATAAATGCGGTGGCCGCTCCGAGAGAGGCCAGCCCGGCAACGGTATTGGCCGCCGAGCCGCCGGAAACTTCGCGCTCGGGAATAATATCGGCATAAATTTTGCCGGCCTCTTTGGCTTCAACCAGGCTCATTCCGCCTTTGGGCAGATTCCTTTCGCTTAAAAAGCCGTCGCCGACTTTGGCCAAGACATCGACAATCGCATTGCCGATACCGACGACATCATAAATTACCGCATCCATATTAATCATTTTAAACCCCGGATAAAATTAAATACTTAATCAAGCTAGTTCATTAACCGGCCTTTTGCAAGCCTTAAAAAAGCTCTGTAATCATTACAGAGCTTTTTGATAAAGACGAAAAGAAAAAACTATTCGTTGGCATTGGGCCATTCTTTAGCCATTTCGGCATTGAATTTAACCCATTTTTCATCAGCATCATCATCAGAAGTGATGGCTTCCTGCGGGCATTCGGAAATGCAGACGCCGCAATCAATGCAGGTATCGGGATCAACAACCAGCATTTTTTCGCCTTCATGGAAAGCGTCAACCGGGCAGACATCAGCGCAAGATTTGCATTTTACGCAGGAATCATTAACTACAGAAACCATATTTCATCTCCAAAAAGGATGGTTAGTACAAAAATCAAAACCCAATTTAACGAGATTATTTATAAAAGCAAGTAAATTTTTATCTATCTGTATTGCGAATGTGAAAAAGAATCCCCATATCTAAGGCAAAGACAAACTTTTAACGGAGATCCATCATGGCAGACAAAATGCAATTTCAGGCCGAAGTTAACAAGCTTTTGAATATTGTGGTTAATTCGCTCTATTCGGAAAAATATATTTTTCTGCGCGAGCTGATTTCCAATGCCTCGGACGCCTGCGATAAACTGAAATATCTGGCGCTGACGCATCCCGATATCGCCAAAGCTTCCGGCCAGCTTAAAATCAGCATTGTTCCCGACGCCAAAGCCAACACGCTGGCTGTTATCGACAACGGTATCGGCATGAACAAAGACGATTTGATTAATCATCTCGGTACCATCGCCCGTTCCGGCACGGCCGATTTTGTGAAAAATGTCAGCGAAAACGGCAGCGATTTTGACCTTATCGGCCAGTTCGGGGTTGGTTTTTATTCGGCTTTCATGGTTGCCGACAAAGTTGAAATCCTGACCAAGAAAGCCGGCGAAGACCAGGCCTGGTTCTGGGTTTCCAACGGAGTCGACGGTTTTGAAATCCGCGAAGCCCAGAAAGAAACCAACGGTACCGAAGTTAAGCTGTTTTTGAAAAAAGACGACAAAAACTACACCGACAGCATTTATCTGCGGCATATTATCCGTACCTACTCCGACCATATTGATTATCCGATTGTTCTCTGCCTCGGCGAGGCCGGCGAAGAAACCGTCAACAGCGGGTCGGCTTTGTGGGCCAAACATAAATCGGAAATTACCCCCGAGCAGTATAAGGAATTTTATCACCATATTTCCAAAAACTTTGACGACCCCTGGCTGACGCTGCATTTTAAAGCCGAAGGCAATATCGAATATACCGGACTGCTGTTTATTCCCTCCGGCGCGCCTTATGATCTGTTTCAGCCCGACCGCAAAAACGGCCTGAAACTCTATGTCAACAAAGTCTTTATTTCCGATAAGGTTGAAGAGCTGATGCCGCATTATCTGCGCTTTGTCAAAGGCGTGGTTGACAGTTCGGATCTGGAGCTTAATATCTCGCGCGAAATGCTGCAGCAGAATGTGCTGATTGAAAAAATCAAGCACGGCCTGGTCAACCGGGTGTTAAAAGAGCTGAAAAAACGCAGCAAAGATTATGATGACTACAAAAAATTCTGGGAGAATTTCGGAATTGTTCTTAAAGAAGGCATTTACGAAGATTTCTCCAACCGCGAAGAAATTGCTTCAATCTCTCTGTTTGCTTCTACTCATGATTTGACAAAGTTAACCTCGCTTGATGATTATATCAGCCGGGTTCAGACAGAGCAGAAAGCCATTTATTACATTACCGGCGACGACATTAATGTCTTAAACAACAACCCGCAGCTGGAAGCCTTCAAAGCCAAAGGGATTGAAGTTTTGCTTCTGACC
>CALXTG010000106.1 GCA_944391355.1 uncultured Alphaproteobacteria bacterium | reverse complement strand
TCCTAAGACGAAAAACAGGGTGGTTTATTGTTTTGTTTAGAATAAAAAAGTCTGAGTTTCGGCTCAGGCTTTTTTAATTTTCCGCTTCGATGGTTTTATTATTCATCCGGTAAATATAAGAAATGATTTCGGCAACTGCGGCAAAAGCTTCAAGCGGTATCTCTTCGTCAATGTCTACGGCTTTGAGAATTTGTACTAAATCGGCGTCTTTATGAATTTCAATTCCCTGATCGATGGCTATCTGAATAATCTTTTCGGCAATATGTCCTTCGCCTTTTGCCAAAACAACCGGAGCATTATGTTTGCCCGGTTCATAGCCCAGAGCGACGGCATAATCTGGGGACAAATTTTTATCGGCGTTGTTTTGCGGGTTATTTCTGTTATTATCAGAGTCAGACATCAGCCTTATCCTTGAGGTTATTGGCAATTTTTATTCTAAATCTATCGGCGTTGCTTGGCAAGAACTTTTTGATTTGGCATAATTTTTGCATGATGTCGGTTATGTTTGGGGAAACGTAACCTTTATGGGGAGAAATAAGATGGATTTGAATAATCTGTCCTTAAATAGTTTGGCTGCACAAAAGATGCAGTATTTGACCGAAAGGCAAAAGGTTTTGGCAACGAATGTGGCCAATGCCAATACACCCGGTTATCTTCCCAAAGATCTTAAAGAACCTGATTTTGCAAGTGTTTTGCAACAAAATCTGCCAATGGCCGTGACTAATTCAAAGCATATCGGCGGTATCGGCGCCGATATGAAAGGGCGTTTATATACGCCGAAGCCCACAACGGCTTTGACGATTGACGGAAACGGCGTGGTTATTGAAGATCAGTTAAATGAAATCTCCAAAGATAAAGGTGAGTATGAACGCCTGATTACCATCTATAACAAATATCGGACCATGATTAAAATGGCCAATACCAAAATCAGCAGTTAAGGATGTGAGTAATGCCCAATAATTTGTCAGTCAGCGCAGATATCGCCGTTTCGGGAATGAAAGCCCAGGCTGAGCGTTTGCGGATAATTTCCGAGAATATGGCCAATGCCGACTCGGTTTCGGTTACTCCCGGTGAAGATCCTTATCGCCGCCAGGTTGTTTCTTTCAAAAACTATATCGACAGAGAAACCGGAGTGCAAATGGTTAAGGTTGATAAAGTCGTGGCTGATAAATCGCCTTTTGAAAAAAAATATGCGCCGAATCATCCCGGAGCAGATGCTGAAGGGTATATCTCACTGCCGAATGTCAACCCGTTGGTGGAGATGATGGATATGAAAGAAGCCCAACGCAGTTACGAGGCAAACTTAAATGTAATGAGAACGGCGCGCAGTATGAATTCGCAAGTTTTGGATATCTTGAAATAGTAAAGGGGAAAAGTCGTGAATAATATTTCCAACGCGTTAAATGCTTATCAGCAGGCTCTCGGCCGGATCGGTGCGCAGACCCCCGCTGCCGAAAAAGCTCCCGCTGCGGCCGGCTTTCAGGATCTGGTACAGTCTGCGGTCGAAAATGCCGTTGATATGTCTAAGCAAAGCGAAGCCGTGACCTTGAAGGGAATTACCGGTAAGGCCGATATTTAGGATGTCGTTTTAGCCGTATCCAATGCCGAGATAGCGCTGGAAACGGTTGTTGCCGTCCGTGATACTGCGATTAAGGCTTATAAAGAGATTATGTCCATGCCTATATAGATAAAACGCGTCTGGCTGGTAACTAATACAGAAAAGCCTGAAAATTTTTTAGTCATGTACTTTTTTGTACACTCAAAAAAATTTTCAGGCTTTTCTTATTATTTACACACACCATCCGCGTTTTATAGGGGGAAGGGGGAAATTACTCTGCTAACCTCATTCTCCAAGCTTTTATTATTTACGCACATCTTCCGCGTTTTATGGAAAATAGGGCTGTTATAAAAAAATCCTCCCTTCTGGGAGGATTTTTTTGTCGGTTACATGAAGAACCTGAGATACAGATAGACGGTTGCCATGGCAACACTGACCAGCATTACCGGAATTGACCAGATTAAGAATCTCAGGAAGTTAATCGGGTGGCCTTCACGAGCCGCCATACCGGCAACGATAACATTAGCCGAGGCGCCGATTAAGGTTCCGTTGCCGCCGAAGCAGGCACCCAGAGATAAAGCCCACCAAACAGGCATCATTGCTTCGCGTCCGCCCATGCTTTCTTCCATTGACTTAATCATCGGAATCATGGTGGCGACAAAAGGAATATTATCAATTGCGCTGGAGACGATTGCCGATACCCAGATAATCAGCATCGCGCTTTTTTGGATACTGCCGTCGGTGATTTCAACGAATTTATTGGCAAGCATTGCCAAAACTCCGGTTTCTTCCAAGCCGTAAACAATTACAAACAAACCCGAGAAGAAAAAGATGGTTGTCCAGTCAACAATTGAAAAGATTTCTTCAATTTTGTGGTCGCGTTCTTCATGGTCATTACCGACGGTATAGAGCAACAATAAAACCGCGGCGCCGAACATGGCGATCGTGCCGTTGGCAATGTGCAGATGTTCGGCGCTGATAAAGCCGATAATCACGCAGAACAGGACAAACAGCGATTTTTTCAGCAAGGCCCAATCGGTAATACAGTCTATTTCGCTGATTTTCATTACAGCTTTGCGGTTTTTATCTGTTGTTACCAGACTTTTACCCCAAATTAGATTGAAGCCGATAATCAGCACAATCATCGTTACCGCCACGATCGGTGTCAGTTCGTTTAAAAAGTCAGTAAATGACAGATTGATTGCCGAGCCGATCAGAATATTCGGCGGATCGCCGATTAAAGTTGCCGTTCCGCCAATATTAGAAGCGAAAATTTCTAAAATTAAATAAGGGTAAGGGTTGATTTTGAGCTTGCGGGTAATCTGAAAAGTAACCGGCGCAATCAGCAAAACGGTGGTAACATTGTCCAAAAAAGCGGAGAAAACCGCTGTGACGGTTGCCAGCACAATCAGCAGGCCGCGCGGACTGGCCTGAACTTTTTTTGCTCCCCAGACGGCAACAAACTGAAACATGCCTGATTTTTCGGAAATCCCGACAATTGTCATCATGCCGATTAAAAGTGCCAGCGTATTGAAGTCAATGCCTTCCAACGCGGTTTCCTGAGTAAGAATTCCGGCAAAAATCATGACTGCGGCACCGAGCAGGGCGACAACGGCGCGGTTTAATTTTTCGGTAAATAAGATAATATAGGCAACAATCATAATTGCCACGGAAAGAATTTGCGGATCCATCCCGAATATAATTTTGGAGGCGTGAGCCAAATCTCCGGCTTGCATGACATCTTCCTTCTTTTGTCAAGTTAAACTTTCCGAATGTTTATTCGGACTGTTTCAGAAGTATCATCATTGTTTTAATTTTTAATTAAAAAAGAGCCTTACAAAGAAGGCTCTGATTTTGTCTTTACATAAAGTGTATTATATGCAGATAAAGCGCCGCGATTCCGACACTGATCAGCATGGTCGGGATTGACCAGATTAAGAATTTTAAGAAGCTGATCGGGTGGCCTTCGCGGGTAGCCATGCCGGCAACAATAACATTGGCCGAGGCGGCAATCAACGAACCGTTGCCGCCGAAGCAGGCTCCCAGAGATAAAGCCCACCAGACCGGCATCATCGCTTCGCGTCCGCCCATGCTTTCTTCCATAGATTTTATCATCGGAATCATGGTGGCAACAAAGGGAATATTGTCAATAGCGGTCGAAACAAAGGCTGAAATCCAGATGACCAGCATGGCGGCTTTTTCAATGCTGCCGTCGGTTATTTCGATAAACTTTTGACCGAGCATGGCCAAGACACCGGCTTCTTCCAGGCCGTATACAATGGCAAATAATCCGGCGAAAAAGAAAATGGTGGTCCAGTCTACCAGACCGAAGGCTTCCTCAATTTTATGGTCGCGGGCTTCATGGTCATTGCCGAGCGTATAAAGCATCAGAAGAATCGAGGCGCCGAACATGGCAATGGTACCGTTAGCGATATGAAATTTCTCGGCAACCATAAATCCGATAATGACGGCGGCTAAAACCGATAGAGATTTTTTGAGTAAAGACCAGTCGGTAATAGCGTCAATTTCGTTTATTTTCATAACCGCCTGTTTGTTTTTTTCCGAGGTTTTCATCTGGCGTCCCCAGAGAAGGTCAAAACCTGTCAGCAACACGATCATGGTTATGATGACGACCGGTGTCAGTTCATAAACAAAATCCATAAAGGACAGATTCAGAGCCGAACCGATCAGAATGTTCGGCGGATCGCCGATTAAAGTTGCCGTTCCGCCGATATTGGAGGCAAAAATTTCCAAAATCAGATAAGGATAGGGATTAATTTTCAGTTTGCGGGTAATCTGAAAGGTGACCGGGACGATCAGCAATACCGTCGTTACATTGTCGAGCAGCGCCGAAAATACGGCAGTGACTGTCGCCAGGACAATCATTAACCCGCGCGGGTTGGCACGGACTTTTTTAGCAGCCCAGATGGCAACATATTGGAACATTCCCGATTTTTCGGCAATCCCGACAATCGTCATCATGCCGATTAACAGAGCCAGCGTATTGAAGTCAATGCCTTCGATAGCGGTTTCCTGAGTAAGGATGCCGGCAAAGATCATGACAGCGGCGCCGAGCAGGGCGACCACGGCCCGGTTCAGTTTTTCGGTGAATAAAATAATGTAGCTGACAATTAAGATGGCCGTCGATAAAATTTTGGGATCCATGCCGAAGATTATTCGCGAGGCATGAGCCAGATCTTCAACCTGCATAGTCGAACTCCTTTTAGTAAAAAATAACCAAACACAGTTTAAGATGAATTCCTCAAGATTTGGTTAAATATAATTACGAAAAGGCAAAAATACAGTCTGTCTTATTTATGACGGTTAGATTTTCCGGCCAGATGATTGATGATGCCGTATAAAGTGCTTATATCCTGTTCGGTCAGTTCCATGCGTTGGAATATATTGCGGATATTGCGTATCATATGCGGTTTTTTTTCATCGGAGCGGAAAGTATGGTGTTCTTCAAGCTCGGTTTCCAGATAGGCCAAAAAGCGGGCGAGCTGTTCTTTGGGGGCAGGTTTGGTTTTATTGGTTATCAGCTGGGTTTCGGGGACTGAGATTTGTTTTTTGTATAATTCATAGCCGACTAGAAGCACGGCCTGAGACAGATTGAGCGAGCAGTGTTCGGGGTTAAGCGGAATTTCGATAATTTCGTCGCTCAGGACAATATCATCATTATGCAGGCCGGTGCGTTCGGGGCCGAAAAGAATTCCGCATCGGATATTTTCGTTCAGGCCGGAAGTGATTTTGGCGGCGGCAGCTTCCGCAGTATTGACGATTTTAATCATATCGCGGCGACGAGCCGTGGTGGCAAAGATCTTTTCCAGATCGGCGACGGCTTCGGCGGTGGTGGCATAAACTTTAGCGTCAAAAAGAATTTTTTCAGCTCCGGAGGCCGCAGAAACGGCGCGTTCCGATAAGTGGTCTTCGCGCGGCGCTACCAGTCGCATTTGGTAAAGGCCACAATTCATCATAGCGCGGGCGGACATACCGATATTGACTGCCAATTGCGGGTTGACTAAAATAACACAGGGCTGATTGTCTGATATCACGGAAAAAGAACCTTTCTTAATCTTGAGGCGGAGTCATTTTGGTTTTGATGAAATCTTTATAAGCCTTAAGATCATTAACATCAACGTTTTCTTCACCCTGTGCAAATCCGGGGTGACGACTTTCAAGCGCTTTAAGATTGCGAACGGTTTCGTTACGATCGGAAATATCGGAGCGGGCGGCGCTGTCTTCAAGGTTTTTGTCGTATTCCCGTTCGGCCTCGGCTTTTACACGGGCGGTTTTGACGGTGCTGGCATAGACCGCGTCTGCTTCATCGACCATTTCCCGGACTTCTTCGGCATTGATATTTTGAGCGCCTGAGGGAACGGCTGCCGGTTGGGGCTGTTGTATGTCAGCCTGCGTCGCCGGAACGGCCGGCGCTTTGGGAGCACGATAAAGCATCTGCGCATTGGCGGGCAGAGAGACGGACAGTAATAAAGCGGTCAGCAGGTATTTATACATGACGAGTCTCCTTTAGTCGGTTGCCAGAATATCAATTGAGTTGAACAGCAGATTTTCAATATCCAGTCCGGTGCCTTCTTCAAAATTGTCCATCAGCGAACTGGTGATACCGCCGAGCGGATCGGTTTTCATGTCGCTGGCGCCGATAGCATCGTAGGAATCCCGCAGGTACCGGGCGTAGTTCTTCGGCATATCTTTGATGTTCTGGTCGTAGCTGTCCGGAATTTTGTAGCCCATTTTTCTTAAATGTTCAAGCATGACCAGCATATTGTGGCGGTTGACTTCCGGAGCAATCATTTCTTGTCCCATGGCTGTGCCGTAGGTGGTGGCTTCTCCGATGTAATTCAAATCGCGGTCGTGGCGTCCGCTGCCGCGCCAGGTCTGGGTATTGGTTTTATCTCGTGCCCGCGCCCAAGGATCAACCGGCATAATTTCACCGCCGCTGGAATTATTTTCGTACATCGGCGCGTTGGGAGCCACCGCCGGCCCCTGTTGAATGACGTTGTCGCCGAAATAGCCGTCGTTCGGATGCGGAGCCCAAGGATTGGCCGGAAGTTGCGCGGCGGCAGCGCCTGCCAGACACAACAGCCCTAAGCCGGTAAAAGCTGCTAACAAATTTTTCATGGTTCCCTCCGCCTTGCTTAATTTATTTTATTATATAATAAATTTAAGCCCAAGTGTATTACAAATTTGTTAATTCTGTAATAATTCCTCCGCCCATAACTCTGGTGCCGTCGTAAAAACAGGCACCCTGGCCGGGCGCCGCGCCGTAAAAATCTTCCAGCAGCTTCAAATCGGCGCTGTTGTCGGCAGGGTTAAAACGAACTTCGGCTTTGATTGCTTTTTGTCTTGAGCGGAGCTTGACATCAAGCAGCATTGTTTCGGGGAGTTTATCGCCGAGCCAATTAAGGTTGCGAATGTGAACGTTTGTCGTCAAAAGTTCGTTTTTGCTGCCGACAATCAGCCGGTTATTCGGTACGTCCAGTTTCAGAACATATAAAATGTCGCCGCCGCCGATACCCATTCCGCGCCGTTGTCCGACGGTATAATGAATCAGGCCGCGGTGTTGTCCGAGGACTTTTCCGGAACTGTCAACGATCTTTCCGGGACGAAAAGGGGCGTCGGGACGCAGTTTGGCGATCAGGTCGGCATAATGGCCGGAAGCAACAAAGCAGATATCCTGGCTGTCGGCTTTTTTATAGATTTCCAGGCCGGCTTCTCTGGCAATTTCCCGAGTCTGCTCTTTGCAAAAGGTTGCGAGCGGGCAGCGCAGCATTTGTAAATCGCGTTTCTTTACGGCAAAGAGAAAATAGCTTTGATCGCGGTTTGCGTCCTCGCCGCGGTGCAGCTCAACTCCTTGGGCGGAGAGCTTGATGTCGGCGTAATGGCCGGTTACCAAAATATCGGCGCCGTTTTCTCGGGCAAAATCGGCCAAAATGCCCAGTTTGATGTGGCGGTTGCACATAATACAGGGAGAGGGGGTTTGTCCCCGCAGATAAGAATCGGCAAAATAGTCGATTACTTTTTGAGAAAATTGCTGTCTCAGATCAAGATAATGGTGCTCAATACCGAGTTTGTCCGCAACTTTTCTTGCATCGGCGATTGAAGAAAGCGGCGGCAGGTAAGGAGGCTGCAACAAATCCATGGTTGCGCCGAAGACATTATAGCCTTGGTTTCTGAGCAGTACGGCTGCGGCAGAGCTGTCAACACCGCCCGACATGGCTACGCATACCCGGGTTTGGCTTTCGGGTTTGGCAATTCCCAAAGAATTTAAGTCCATTTATTTATTGTCCCGTTGATTGTTAAGCTGTCGGCGCAATTCTACAATTTCCCGGCGCAGGTTGGCAATTTCTTTTTCAAGCGGGTCTTCAAAATTATCGCTGACGCCGTAAGCGCAGAAAATTTTGCGAGATTTGTTTTTTTCGTCGGTCTGATGAGCCGGAACGCCGACAACGGTGCGGTTAGCCGGAACTTCTTTGACAACTACGGCATTGGAACCGATTTTGCAATTATCGCCGATTTTTATCGGTCCCAAAACCTGAGCTCCCGAACCGATAATAACGTTATTGCCGATGGTCGGGTGACGTTTGCTGGTTATTTTCCCCTTGCTGTCAAAGGCAGTCGTTCCGCCGAGCGTTACATCGTGATACATGGTTACGTTGTCGCCGATTTCCGAGGTCTCGCCGATAACGACGCCCATGCCGTGGTCGATGAAAAAGCTTTTGCCGATGGTCGCGCCGGGGTGGATTTCGATTCCGGTCAGGAATCTTGCAACCTGGGAAAGCAGGCGGGCAGTCAGTTTCAGGTTTCTGCGCCATAACCAGTTTGACGCCCGGTAGATTAAGACAGCATGAAAACCGGAAGAGCAAAGCGCCGCCTCCAAGCGCGAACGGGTGGCGGGGTCGCGGGCGATGACGGCATCAAGGTCTGCTAAAATTAGCTTGTATTTTGAATTCATTTTGTGTTACATTCCTAAAAATTAACAATTTATAGACTTTTTTTTATTACAATAAATATATGATTACTAAATTCAAGTTAAAAAGAGACAATAAATGACTGAAGTATTATTCAACGGACATGCGGGACGCCTGGAAGGCAGATATCATGCCAGTGATAAACCGGGAGCTCCGATTGCTTTGATTCTGCACCCTCATCCGCAATACGGCGGAACCATGAATAATAAGGTGGTGTACAGTTTGTTCAGCTGCTTTCAGAATCTGGGATTTTCGGTTCTGCGTTTTAATTTTCGGAGCGTTGGGCGTTCTCAAGGCGAATTTGAAGACGGTCCCGGCGAATTGTCGGATGCCACGGTTGCGCTGGACTGGCTGCAATCGGTTAATCCGGAAGCCCGGCAGTGCTGGATTGCCGGTTATTCTTTCGGCGCCTGGATAGGTCTGCAGTTGTTAATGCGCCGCCCTGATATCAATAATTTTATTGCCGTTTCGCCGCCGGCCAACGAAAAAGATTTTTCGTTTTTGGCGCCTTGTCCGACTTCGGGGCTGATCACGCAGGGCGGTATTGACGAGATTGTCAATCCGGCCAGTGTTGCTTCTCTGGCCAAGCGTCTGAATACGCAGCGCAATGTGCAGGTTGATTTTGCGCTGATAGAAGAGGCTGACCATATGTATAATAATCATCTGGTAGATTTATATAAAATTGCCGGAAATTATGTGATTGAGGCCTGTAAAAAGAAAACGCCGCAGAAGAAACGCCGCGGCCGCCGCAAAAAGAGCGAGATGGAAAACGAAACCGAAGAGCCGTTGTTGTTGGCAGATGAGGCCGCAGATGACGAATTTGACAGCGATTTGGATTCCGAACTCGACGGCGACGATGATTTTGATGATGAAGATGAAGAATAAGAGCTTCTGATTTCAGTTTTAGCCCCGGATATTTTTTCCGGGGTTATTTTTTAAATAATTTAAAATATAAATGCGAATGGCGCTGGAAAGATTCGGGTTGATCCGGGAGGCGTCAATTTCGGTAACCAGACCGTTTATGGTCATTTTACGCGCCGCGGCAATGAGTTTAAGTTCGGTAAAAAACTCTTCCTCCAGAGAGATGCTGGTGGAGTGGCGGCCGGCAATGATAACGGATTTTTTCAGCATTTTTATTTTTTGCGATAAGCGTCAATTGAAATAACAGGCGCAACTCCGTTAGAAACTTTTTGAGTTTCTTCCTGAGGCTCTTCAATTTCGTTGATGATATCCTGATGAGTCAGGGGTTTGCCGAAGCTTTCATCGGAAATATTGAAACTGAGGCCGAATTTGGCATGGGGATCGGCGAAGTAGGTAATGGCGTCAAAGGGAATTGTCAAGGTTTGCGGGATGCCGCCGAAGCTGAGTTCGACCGAAAAATAGTCGTCCATAACCATCAGATTGGAAAACTGATGTTGAAGAACAATTGTCATCTCTTCCGGATATTGCTGGCGCAGCTGGTCGGAGATATTGGTGCGCGGATGATTGGTGCGGAAAGTGATATAAAAGTGATGCTCGCCGGGAAGTCCTTGTTCTTCGGCGATTTTCAGAGCTTCTATCACAACGTGCTTCAGCGATTTTTCAATAAGTTTGTCGTAGTTTATGGTATTTAAATATACAGACATACAATTTTCCCCGGTTAAAATAAAAAGTGAGCCGTTCTGTTGCTGGGCGGCTCCTTCCCCACTTGACGCTAACCAAAGCGCCAAGGATTTTGATTCGTTGCAGCTACATTAAGCAGCGAGAGCAACAGGTGCTACGTTATTATCGTTAGCATTCATTTATTTTGAACCGATAACGGTGGTATCTCACCGGACACGGCAAATCTACCTTTACTGCAACCTGTCAATCCTGTTTCACCCCCGAAAACGGTTGATATTGGTGGAGGTGCTGGGTACTGCCCCCAGGTCCAAGTAGCGTATTTCATAGTGCCTCTGGTGTCACAGCCGGATTGCTCCGACTCCTTTATTATATACAATGTTTCGTTAAATTCAATAGGACAATAACATTATGATAAATAGTTGACAATTTGACAAAATCGGCTAGGCTGGCTATGTTTTGTTATAATTATGTAAAATTAAAAAAAATATTATTATGGATAAAAATAAATTATTTGAAAATTTGGTTGATACCTTGTCGGATCAAATGGTTTTAATCAGTTTGTTTCAGATTTCTCCCGAACAGGCAATGTGGGAAGTCAAAGAGAAAAAGGCCCGGGTTGGTGTTCCGTTTTTGAAGGTGGTGCGCAATGCCTATCGTCACAATTGCTGTTCTTACAGTATTGAAGATGTTATTTGCAATGCCGATTATCTGACTGCGGAAGTCTATGATTTTGTGCTGGCTGAAAAAGGTCGGGAAGCGGCTGATAAATTGTTCTGTAAAATCGGCCGTTTCAGGTGAGGACAGGATTTATTTTTCAGAAAAAAGCCGTAGTGGAGAATCGGAAAGTATGCCAGAGCTTTGGAAATTCATCCTTTGGCTAAATAAGATAAAAAACTGTGGGTAATCCTGCAGTTTTTTTGTTTTAAAGAGATTTTTCTTACTAAATATAATCAAGGAGAAAGAAAATGACAAAAACAGCCATCTGGTGCCGGCATGCCGGAGATAATATTATCGGAATCGGGGCAGAAATTCCCTGGAATATTCCCTCAGACAGTCAGAAATTCTGGAAAATGGTCGAGGGCCGGCAAATTGTCTGCGGGCGCAAAACGTATCAGACTTTTCCGCCAGCCAAGCTGGAAGGGCAGGAAATTGTCGTGGTGACCGGAGATGAAAATTTTGAAGTTTATGATAAAAAAAAGCAGCTAACCGTCCCGGATGTCAAAGTTTTTAAGAATTGGGAGAAAGAAATTTATATAGCCGGCGGGGCGCAGATATATAATGCCTTTATTGCCGGCGGCGTCAATAAACTGATGCCGGAGATTATCGTTGATTGTGTTTTTCAAGGAGAGCTTCTCCCCGGTTTGTGTGGCGAAGCGGCAGAGATTACGCCTGCGGTCAAAGTTATGGAAAAGCAATATCGTCAGATTACGCCCGATTATGAGTTGGATGAAGTTATTACCCGTATTTTTATCCGTAAAGGCGAATTTGTCGATCAGGCGGTTTTAAAACATCTGTTAACGGTTATAGATAGTCAGTCCCCGCGTTTAGCAGGGACTGAATAACGGGTTAGTAAGTAATGTCGTCAAAGACAACGGGGATTTGTTCTTTCATTTTCTGATGCAGCATACGCATTACCTGTCGTACTGTCGGATGGGCGGCCATGGCGCAGCGCAGTTTGAAAATATGGCGCCATTCGCGGATATTGGCGGTCATAATCATCTCGACTTTCAGGCCGTGGGGCAGGAGCGTGCGGCAGACATCGGCTTTATAACCGCGATTGGCCAGATCCATATAGGCTTTTTCCATGGCTTCCATTCCCTGCAGCCAGACATCATAATCTTCGCTGCCTTTTTCCAGTTCCGGCGGTTCCATAACTGTCAGTTCATTTCCGAATTTGTCTTTGGAATAGAGGCAATAGCGGGTGCTTTCCACGGCAAAGGAAGCGATACGGTGGCGGGAAAGGTCTTTGAGGACGCCGATGTCGGTGGTCAGTCTTACTGTGACCGAAAAATGTTCAATCATTGCCTCGTGGCCGAGTTCAATAAGCTTTTTAACCATTTTCCGAGCCGAATCGGAAGTAATTTTATCTTCGGATTTGTAGCAGTTACGGGCGCAAAGCTCTAAATGTTTGAGAATTGCTTCGCCGTCCAGAGGCGTGAGAATTTCAACAGCGGGACTGATGACTTTTACCATTTTTATTCCCTTTCAGTTTTTGGTCTTTATATGGAATTTAACGTTCCGGGCAGGGCTTGTCTACCGGTATGGGCAAGTTATAAGCAATAAAAAAAGCACCTAAGATACAGAGTCTTAAAGTGCTTTTCAGAAAAATTTTTCATTCATGACTTGTTACTTAATAATAAAACAGATTTCCCCGTTTTTATCTTTCCGCTGCAACAGCCGGTTTTTTATCCGGCAGTTATCGGTGATTTCTTTCGGGAGTTTGGCCAGATTATTCTGACGCTGGAAAGTTGCGTTGCCGCTCAAAATGTCCAGCATAATCAAAAATTCGGCCAATTGTCCTTTGTCCTCGCTTAAGCCGGTAATGCACCAGACGGCATAATCGGTAAAAGCTTTAAAAACCGTTGACGGGCGTTTGAAACTGACAATCTGCGGGAGCGGACGAGCATCATCATCGATGAGCAAGTTCCAAACCTTGGCTTTTTGTCTTAAAATTTCAATTGCCGCAGTTTCTTTTACGATCGTTTTCATAACCTAATTGTTTTTGCATTAATAATAACTAATACAAATCAATATAGAGCATATTTTGCGTAAATTTTCAATAAAAATCATTAACCGATAAAAGTCAGGACGATGCCGATAACCAGCGGAATGGAGAGGTTATCGTCCAGTCCGGTTTTATCCTCAAACATTTCGGCGGCCGTTGCCAAAGCGCTGGCGATTACCCCGGCATAGGTAAAATGGTAGATCGGTTCGTAGAGCATATTAATCAACAAGGCGCTGAGGAAAAAAGCGGCTGTTCCTTCCAGAGATTTGTTTTTATACAGTTTGCGGGTGCCGAAAGCTTTGCCGAATAGGGCGGCGCAGGTATCGGAAATCAGCATGACGGTCATGGCAATCATTGCAATTGGCTGAGAAAAAAGAGTGGTGCAGATGATTGCTGCGGCCAGAACGTACATTGAGCCGCTGACCTGAAACTGGGTACGGATGCGTTCCTTATTGCGCAGGGTTTTGAAAAAGAGCATACCGAATGTGCGGCGCGCCCATTTCCATTTTTTATAATTGCCGTATTCCAGCAGGGCGTCGCCGATGAAGATAATGCTGAAAATTGCCGTGGCTATCTCTTGCGAGGCAAAATAAATCAGGGCCGGAATCCAGAGGGAACTGAGATGAATGGATTTGCGATACAATTCGTGACGATAGTCTTTTTTGATGGTCAAATGCAGCTGGGCACGCTGCAGACGGAGCTGTTGAAGCATATGCTGGCGGTTGCTGCGGTAGGCTGCCAATAATTTATCGCGGAGCTGATTGTATTTTTTCATCTTTTTCCTCGTTCGGGTTGCAATAGAGTTTAATAACATAATCAGCTAAAATGCAAGCTGATTATGGTGCAGAATGAATTTTGAGGATAAAAATGCGTAGACGAAAAAACGTGCCACGTTCAGATTTTGTTTAGACAAAAAATGAAGGAGTGTCCAGTTTTTGTTTACTTGATTTTAAGTTTATGCTATTATCATAACAGAAATTTGATATTTCGGAGAAATATTATGTCTTGCGAGCAAGATAAACTAAATGAGATAAAAGAGCAAATACAATCAGATAAAAATGATAGCTATTCTCTAGAAACTCTCTATGAAAAACTCCCCTCAATTGTAAGAGCAGATGCTTCTTTGGCGCCGCAGGTATTGGAGGTTTACAGAACTGCTTCACAATCTGATAAAAATGATAGCTATTCTCTTAGCATGCTCTATAAACAATTACTCTCAATCGCAGAAGCGGATGCTTCTTTGGCGCCGCAGGCATTGGAGGTTTACAGAACCGTTTTACAATCTGATAAAAATGATAGCGATTCTCTTAGAACTCTCTATGCCTACTTCTCCTCAATCGCAGAGATTGATGCTTCTTTGGCGCCGCAGGTATTAGAGGTTTACAGAACCGCTTCACAATCTGATAAAAATGATAGAGTTTCTCTTGGAAGTCTCTATGTCCACTTACCCTCAATCGCAGAGGCGGATGCTTCTTTGGCGCCGCAGGTATTAGAGGTTTGTAGAACAGCTTCGCAATCTGATAAAAATGATAGCGATTCTCTTAGAAGGCTCTATGTACACTTACTCTCAATCGCAGAGGCGGATGCTTCTTTGGCGCCGCAGGTATTGGAGGTTTACAGAACCGCTTTACAATCAGATAAAAATGATAGCTATTCTCTAGAAACTCTCTATGAAAAACTCCCCTCAATTGTAAGAGCAGATGCTTCTTTGGCGCCGCAGATATTGGAGATTTATAGAACCGCTTTACAATCAGATAAAAATAATAGCGATTCTCTTGGAAGTCTCTATGCCCACTTACCCTCAATCGCAGAGGCAGATGCTTCTTCGGTGCCGCAGGTATTGGAGGTTTATAGAACCGCTTTACAATCTGATAAAAATAATGCCTCTTCTCTTAGAAGTCTCTATGGCTACTTCCCCTCAATCGCGAAGATTGATGCTTCTTTGGCGCCGCAGGTATGGGAGGTTTGTAGAACAGCTTCGCAATCTGATAAAAATAATGCCTATTCTCTTAGCATGCTCTATAAAAAATTACTCTCAATCGCAGAGGCGGATGCTTCTTTGGCACCGCAGGTATTGGAGGTTTGTAGAGCCGCTTCACAATCTGATAAAAATGATAGAGATTCTCTTGGAAGGCTCTATGACCACTTACCCTCAATCGCAAAAGCTGATGCTTCTTTGGCGCCGCAGGTATTGGAGGTTTATAGAACCGCTTTACAATCTGATGAAAATGATAACTTTTCTCTTAGGGGGCTCTATACTCACTTATTCTCAATCACCGAGGCGGACGCTTCTTTGGCGCTGCTGGTATTGGAGGTTTGTAGAACAGCTTAAAAAAAAAAAAAAAATGAT
>CALXTG010000105.1 GCA_944391355.1 uncultured Alphaproteobacteria bacterium | reverse complement strand
CGGCATGAACTATGTTTCCTGCTCGCCGTTCCGGGTACCGGTAGCTCGTCTGGCTGCTGCTCAGGCTGCGGTTAAGTATAAGAACTGTGACTGCAACAACTGCAAAAAAGCCTGCTAGAAAAGCGTATAATAAGCTTATCTAGAGCAAAAATAAAAAAGGAGAAAATTCATGTACTGCTCGGTACACTAAAATTTTCTCCTTTTTTTTATTTTCACTCTATCTAAACTATTCTCCGCTTTTCCGGGTTTGGGGCAAAAGGGACTTTTTCTTATTATAAGCCATGTATATCGGCCTTTAGCGTATAATAAGCTGATCTTGGTTTGACAAGCAGGGGTAAATCGGCGATACTGTTTTTAAGGAGAACGTTTATGGCTGATGATCTGAATATTGCCGATAAACTGGAATATTTTTTGCGTAAGGCTTTGAAATATACCGGACGTTATGCCGGTAACGAATCGGTTTTGCGAATGCGTTTATGGCGCAAGATACATCGTTACCGCAATCATATTTTGGTCGGAGCGATGCTGGCCGGCGGATTGGCGGCCGGGGTCGGCAGTTTGGTACGTGAAAAAATGCCGGCAGCGGTAACACGACAGGAAGCTGCGCAAAACAATATGCAGAAAATTGCCAAAAATCAGGCGGCAATTATGACGGCAATTGCCTATGTGGAGGGATTTTCGGACAAGCCTTATTTTTGCGGTGCCAAGCAGACTATCGGCTATGGGTCGACGGTTTATCCCGACGGCAGCCGGGTTAAAAAAACGGATAAAGCCATCAGCTGCAGACTGCCGGTTAAATATTATAAGGGCGCCGAATTTAAAAAAGGCCGCGAATATGTCAAGCATCATCTGGAAAACGAAGTTTATCCTTTTATCAAAAATTATGTGACGCGGGAACTCAGCGCCGAAGAGCTGTTGGGAACGGTGTTGTTTGTTTATAATGTCGGCGGGGAAAGCTTTTCGGGGCATAAGAAGAACGGAACATCAAGCGGAAAAGCCTCGGCTTTTTTGCAATCTCTGAATTCCGGCGAGGAGAGCGCTGTTGATTGCGCCAAAAAAATGACCGGTTTTCGGGCCATGAACGGAAAAAGAGCCAATGGCTTGTTGAAACGCCATTGGGTGGCAATGGGGCTGTTTACCGGAAAACTGGAAGCGGCGGATTTGCTGAAGCTCAAAGCCGCGGGTTTTTATGATATTAAAGATATGTCTTTCTTTTATAAAAAGAGCGCCGGACGGAACAGCGGATATTGGGAGCCTGATTTCAGCCCGGAAAAGATTAATAAATTTTTGACTCTGCAAACATCCGCCGAGGAAAATACCGCGGCAATTTTGGATCAGGACGTAATTGCCGGATTAAAAAATTCGGCGGCGTTCGATTTGGCGGTCAAATGGCAAAACAGTCAAAAACAGCGTTGACAGCAGTTAAGAATCAACATAATTTAATTCTGTTCGAGTTCTATTATGTGTATTATTAACTGAAAAAATCAAATTATATGAGACATGAAAAAAATTTTCGACGGGATATCGCCGAGTTTATTGTGAATCCTGCTTTTCATTCGGTTGCCCATGAATATGGTTTGGAAGATGACAGTTTTCTGCTGTTAGGTATTGCTCCGCCGCAAAATTCGGCTTTGTATTTTATTGACGGCCGGCCGGTCTTGGGCGGGGTCAGCGCATCGTTCAAATGTTATGAAAAGGATTATTTTTATACATCACAGCGGGCTTTGAAGCGAGTGACGCGTTTGGCGGGTTTTTCGGGGCCTTATGTCGACGATTTGTATCTGCGTCGACTTTTGGGGGCTCAGGTTTATTATGTCAGAGAAGAAAATTGTCGTTATAAGACGGAGCTTTTTCTGGATTTTGACGAATGGCTGGACGGGAATATCTTTTTACGGGCCGTAGACAGGCTGGCCGAAGAAAAGGATTGTCTGGTTATTACCCGGAAACCGGAGCTCTGGCATATTAAAATTGACGGCGCCCGCGGTCCGTGGGGAAAAGGTCTGTGGGTTTGGCGCGCTATTTGGGCGCAGCGTTCCGACGGATCGGCGTTTTCGGTGCTTTGTGCCGTAGAAAGCGGCGATGTTCGGATTGTGCCGAACCTTGCAGTCATTCCCCTTGAAGAGGGGCCGTATCATTTGGATGTATCTGATCTTCTGACGACACGCCTGATGCGTCTGTCTATCAATCATGAGGCAGGAAACCGTTTGGAAAGGTATACTTAAATTTGTTTTTCAGAGCCCGGTTTTCCGGGCTTTTTTTATTGTGCGGAAAGCTTTTTAGCATTTGACAAGAGGGGAAGGGTGCAATATAACCGAGACATTAAAGGACTATTGTAAAAATTATTAAAATTTAAATATATAATTATGTGGACATTTGAGAAATGGAAAGAGCGTTATTGGGAAAATCGCCGCGCTTATTTGGCGGTCGGAGCTGCCAATTCGTGGAGAGTTCAGCGAGCCAAGTTTGTTCGTGAGTTACTGGACCATTTTCCGCAGAAACCGGAAGACCTTGAGCGGGATTTTGGCGGCGTGGAGAGTTTTGTCTGTCTCTTACGCAGAGATTACGGGCTGGTTCGTTGTTTGGGCAGGCCTTTGCTTAGTTTGCTGCAAAAACTGCACAGAAATGGAGATGAAATATTGATGGTCAGGGAAATTGAAGAGGTTCTTGACGGGTATATTCAGATCGAATGAAGCCAATGATTTAGTATCATTGGCTTTTTTTCTGCACTTTTATTAAAATATATTTGACAAGAGGAGCTTGAAGTGTTTAGATTGCGCCATAAATATAAATATATGTCAAATTTTTATAAACGATTATTATGGAAACCAAAGAAAAAAAATTAAAAACTGATTTAAGAAAATCAGAGTTTGGGTCTCCTTTTGGAAATTGGGAGGTTCATGATTTCAGATGTTTTGCAAAAAACCGCGGTTTAGTCGGATGCTATTTTTTGGTGGGCATTATCGGTGATAAAAGGTTAAGAACCGGTGATTTTGTTGCCAGTAAAATGCATTTTTATGTGCAGAACTGCGATCGTCGCGCTTATCGGAAAATTGTTCTGGGCGTTTGTCAAAGTGAGAACAAAAATGATGTTGCTCTGTTAAAAGGGCAGGTTTATTATGCTTTGGACGAACGTAACTGTGAGCTGGTATTTGCTGTCGGCGAATGGCGGGATCCGTGTAACGTAAGAGCATTGTTTGAGAAAATGTGCGGGCAAGAAATACCTGAAGTACAAAGGTATCGTTTTGTTTGCCGGCAGAACGGAGGATATTTTCTCGACGGAGAAGAATATCAAGTCTGGGCGAGTATGCTTCCGGACGGACGGGTTGCCGTATGTGATTATGACACGGGATTGCCGTATCTGTTTTCGGCAGATTGCGGGACATTTGAGAAAGTTTAATCAGAGAGATACAATTGTATCTCTCTTTTTTTTTGTAGCGGAGAATCGCGAAAAATGAAGAAACTTTAAAACTTTGGTTTTAATAAGGGCGCAAGATGCTTTTTGCCGGCCGAAAAGTGATTATATCTGGGTCAGCAAGAAATATTTGTTGATTTTTTAACGAATTTTATGGTTCTGTAATTTTTGTTATTGAAAAATAAATTTTTATTGCTTAAGTTAAAGCTGTATTAGTTGTTTATCAATTAAGAAATTAAACCCATATGGAGATATAAAATGAAAAAACTTTTAAGTTTGTTCTGCGCTATCATCGCTTTGACCGGTTGTTCCAGCTTAGGTGAAAGCTCACTGTTCGGCGGCAGCGAATGTGCTACCAAAGAAGCTCGTGATTTCATGGCCAATGCCGAAGACAGAGTATTCTTCAACTTCGACAGTTCCGCTATTACCAACAATGCGGCTGAAGTTTTGAAAACTCAGGCTGAATGGCTGAATAAACACAAAAACGTCAACGTCATCGTTCAGGGTTACTGCGATGAAAGAGGTACACGCGAATACAACCTGGCTTTGGGTGAACGCCGTGCCAATGCCGTTAAACAGTACCTGGTTTCTCTGGGTGTAGCTGCTGACAGAATTTCGACCATTTCTTATGGTAAAGAAAGACCGGCAGTACTGGGCAGCAATGAAGCCGCCTGGGCTCAGAACCGTCGTGCCGTTACCGTTGTCAGAGTTAACTAGTCTGACGGTTTTATAAAAAACGTATCCCGTTTGGGATACGTTTTTTTTTGCTCTTGTGATTGGGGCAGAATTATTTTATAACTAAGAAAGTTCTAATCTGCTTTGGAAAAGAGGTTGTCGATGAAAAAATTATACGGTGCGGTATTGGGTTTGGGAATGGTGCTGACGGCTCTGCCGGCGCAGGCACAGAGTGTCGGAAAGCTGCAGAGAGAAATTAATGAGCTGAGAGAAGATATTGTCGTTCTGCAGCGCAAAGCTTACCGGACGCAAAATGACAGCCAGATGGCGCCTCAGACGGCCGCGGATATGTCTCTCAGAATGGGGCAGTTTGACGAGTTATTGCGCGATGTTATCGGTAAAACCGATGAATTGGAATTTAAAATTAAAAAACTTAATGAGCGGATAGATCTATTGAATAAGGATATGGATATTCGTATAAAAATGCTGGAAGGCAAGCCTTTGGGGGCAGTCGGCGGAGGTGCTGCGGCAGCTGCGTCCGGCGGAAAATTTGCGGCTCCAGTTGCCAAGTCGGCGCCAAAATCGGTTACCGGCGACAGTATTGAGGGCAGCGAGCTGAAGCCTTTGAAAAGCCAGGATGTTAATGCGATCTATCAGGAAGGACTGGAAGCTTTGAAAGCCGATAAGCCGGAAGCGGCGGCTAAAAATTTTGAAATGATTTTAAGTAAGTTTCCGAATGATAAACTGGCCGGGAACGCCCAATATTGGCTGGGTGAAGTTTATTACGGCAAAAAAGATTATCAGCGGGCGGCAGTTGCTTTCGGCAAAGGATATCAAAATTATAAAAGCAGTGCCAAAGGGCCCGATAATCTGTTAAAACTCGGAATGTCAATGAGAGAATTGGGCAAAAAAGAAGAGGCTTGCGCCGCTTTTCAGAATTTGCCGAGCGAGTTTCCTCAGGCGGAGGAAAGCGTTAAAACCAAAGCGGCGGCTCAGGCCAAAGCAGCCGGCTGCAAATAGCGGCGAAGACTGATGGATTTGGATAAATTTTTTCAAAGATATCCCGTAACCGAAAAAGTTTTGGCGGCCGGAGTTTCCGGCGGCGCCGACTCTCTGGCTTTAGTTTATCTGCTCAAGGAGTGGGCGGATCGGCAGCATAAGATTATTGTCGCGTTGACGGTGAATCACGGCTTACGTCCGGAATCGGGTGAAGAAGCGGAATATGTCGCTGAACTCATGAAAGCGGCCGGAATCGAACATCATATTTTGGTTTGGGACGGCCCGAAACCGGCAAATGGTATTGAAGAAGCCGCCCGGGAAGCGCGTTACGGCCTGTTGCGGGAATGGTGTGAAACGCAGGGTGTTAAAAATCTGCTGATTGCCCATCACAGCCGGGATCAGGCCGAGACCTTTTTAATGCGCCTGCAGCGCGGCAGCGGCGTTGACGGCTTGGCTGGCATGGCGCCGGTCAGTTATCGCGGCGAATTAAAAATTCTGCGTCCGCTGTTGGAAACGAAACCGGAAGCGCTGCGTGATTATCTGCGAGAGAAGAATATTCGCTGGGTTGAAGATCCGTCTAACGGCAGTGATGATTATCTAAGGGTGCGTATCCGCAAGTTGTTGCCGGAGCTGGAAGATAAAATCGGTTTAACGGCAGAAAGGCTTAGTGCGACGGCTGCGCAGATGGGACGGGTTCGTGATTATCTGGAAAAACAAAGTGAAAAATTCATTCGTAGCTGCGGAAAAAACTGGTCGGATTGCGCATATAGTCTGAGCTGCGGAGAATTTGCGGCTCTGCATGAAGAGATTGCCCTGCGGGTTTTGAGCGGACTGCTTAAAAAAATCGGCGGGCGGGTTTACGGTCCGCGGCTTGAGGATCTGCAGCGTCTGCGCCAGGCTCTGACGGCACAGGATTACCGTGCCAGAACTTTGTCGGGTTGTGAGATTTTGCGGCAGGGGAATAAAATCTGGATAGTTCCGGAATTAAAAGGCGCGGTTAAACTTTCAAAACAGCAGTGGGAAGATTTTTGTAATTTATATCCCGGCTATCAAAAAATTAAACTTCCTTATAAATTAAAATTAGCGTTGTTTCAAAAACAGAATTAATTTGGACAAAATGATCTGCTAATGGTTAATTGACAGAATTTCCGAAATGTGCTATGTCTATACTGTTATTGTATGGATATGTTAATATTATTATAAACTAAAAAAAATAAAATTATGGGAACTTATGTTTTAGTATCTTTGTTTTTGGCAGCTTTGTATGCCGGTTGCGGTGTGTTGAACATTATGTTAAAAGACGGTAAATTTTTAAGCCGTTGGAAATTTTTAGCCATTTGCAGCGGAATTATGTTTCTGTTGTGGCTGGGAATTAACTACTGGACAATCCCCGCCATCGGATTGGATCGCAGCCAGCTGTACTGGGAAATGTTTGTGACGCTTGCTTTGGGAGCTTTGCTTTTCGGATATGATTCTGAAGGGCGGTTTGAAGCCTCTCGTTACAGCTTTATTCCGGCCGGATCTGTTTTGCTTTTGATTGTCGTTTCGGCAATTATTGGCGGGCAGATGATCCGTTCAAAAGCTTATCGCGATATGCTTGATATGACTACGGAAGTGGATTCTGTGTTTGAAAAAAATATCAGGCCGACATCGTTGGAAAAGATGAGAACGGTTAACCAAGAGGTTGCCTTATGCCAGGTAGAACAGACAATGGGAGAAATTCCGAGTTTGGGTTCCTGGTGTGAGATCGGAGAAATGTCACTGCAGCGAATCAGCGGAGATTTTACGGTTACAGACGGAACCGGTAAAGAAGTCCGCTTGGTGTTTGAGCAGGATTTTATCTGGGCCGCTCCTTTAGAGTACCGTGGTTTTTGGAAATGGAATAAGTTCAAAAATCAGGGAACGCCGGGATATGTTCTGGTCAGCGCTACCGATCCAAGCAAGTTTTATCTGGTGACGGCTGTTAACGGAAAGCCTTTGAGCCTTAAATATCTGCGCAGTGCCTTTTTCGGATATAATTTGGAAAGAGCGGTGCGAAAGGCAGGTTGTACGGGGTTCAGACTGGAAGATAACGGTATCCAGATTGATGAGCAGGGACAACCTTTCAATGTCTTTGCCAAACAGGAAAAGGCTTTTTTCTGGGGAGCAGAGAAGGTTGTCGGCTGTATAACGGTTGATATGCAGAGCGGCGAGATTAAAGAATATGGTTTGGATGAGATACCGGCGTTTATTGACATTGTTCAGCTGGAAGGTCTTGTTT
>CALXTG010000104.1 GCA_944391355.1 uncultured Alphaproteobacteria bacterium | reverse complement strand
TCAGATTATGAAACTCTTGGATAAATATGTTACCGCTAAAGATGTTGAGGTTTTATCAAAAGAAATCAGCCTTTCCGATATGAGGGAATTTAACCAATATATTGAAGGTGATAAAAATGGTTTATCGGATAAATCAAAAGCTGATGCTATTTTGGCACAAACAAAGAAAGTTATTAAAGAACGTTATGAGCAAGATGAAGCTTTTTATGGTAAATTTAGTGAACTGATAGATAAAATTTTGCAAGAACTTAAACAAGCTAAAAAAGAAGATTTAGCGGCTCTTCTTGCTCAAGCTAAAGAATGTCAAAAATCAGTTACAGATTATGAAGATTCGGATATTCCCGAAAAACTACGGGCAAACAAAATTTATCATCCATTTTATCGTAACATCAGAAAGTTCTTTAAGTCTGATGAAAATGATTATTCTCAAATTATTGAAGATATTGTTCAAATCATCAAAGCTCATAAAATCGTTGACTTTCAGAATAATACATCGGTTAAAAGAGAGATTTTCTTTGCAATTGAAGATTATTTGTTTGATGAAGTTGATGAAAAGCTTTCCGCCGACATAATTGAGCAAATTGTTAATACAGCATGGAACTTAGCTGTACAAAATAAGGATATGCTCTGATGAGTGAATTTAAAATTGTTAAAGAAAACAGAAAATCTTTGGTTGCAGAGGTTTATCCTGATTTTCAGGTGATAATAAAAGCACCGCAGCAAGTAAAAGACTTTGAAATTGACGATTTTATTAAGCGCAAAACTTTTTGGATAAAAAAACAAATTGATTATTTTAAACAATTCAACGCTCCAGAGAACAAAATTTATGAGTCGGGAAGTTCTGCTCTTTATTTAGGAAGGCAATACCAAATAATAATTGAAAAAGCTGCCCTCAAAAATGTAGTTAAGGTGTTAAAGAATAAAATTTATATTCTTTCCTCTGCACCACAAAAAATTGATGAAATTAATAAGGCTTTTGAAACTTGGCTACTCGGTCGTGCAAACGTGATTTTTCAAGAGAGATTGAAAGAGTGTATTAAAGTCTTTCCAGATTTGGAAATGCCCACGCTTAAAATCAGAAAACTAAAAAGACGTTGGGGAAGCTATCTGAAAAAACATGAAATTGTACTTAATCCGGATTTGATAAAAGCCAGCAAACAATCAATAGATTATGTTATTTACCATGAACTCTGTCATGCGTACTTTGATAAACATACTGACGGCTTTTATAATCTTTTATCTCTAAAAATGCCAAACTGGAAGCAAGTGAAAGAAAATTTTGAACTCAAATTGCTCAGCTTGTAAAAAACTTATTCGTATTGCATCGTTTTTGCCTGTAAATTAGTAAACTCGTCCAAATTGTAGCAAAATGTCATCAAAAAAGTGACTTTAGGGGACTCGCGAAGTCCCAAATACACCGCATAATGTAAATAGTTAATAACAAAAACAGGAGGCTATTATCAGATAAAAAAAACTACCGCAAGGGTAGTCTTTTTATTGGTGCGCTAGGCCGGAATCGAACCGGCACGTCCTTGCGGACAACAGATTTTAAGTCTGCAGCGTCTACCAGTTCCGCCACAAGCGCTTAAATACAGCAATGTTTATACAAATAAAATTTCATAAATGCAACATAAAACTTGTTTAATTTGTGAAATTATGCTTAATTATTTTCACCCGCAGGCATTATCGGCCCGTGTCCGGGGCTTTATGGCAGAAACAGCGTTTCGGTAAGGCTTTTTCAGGGCCGCATAGAGGATTTTTACAATGAAAACGATTGATATTTCCTGGCGCCGCTACATTCTTCCCAATATTCATAATGAAGGGTGGAAGTTTGTCGGAATCTTTGCTGCAATAACCGCGTTATTGGCAATGCTCTGGCAGCCTCTCGGCTGGATTGGCCTGGTTTTGACGGTTTGGTGCTTTTACTTCTTCCGCGATCCCGAACGCTGCACGCCGCAGATTGACAATGTTGTTGTTTCGCCGGCGGACGGAACCGTACAGATGATTGCCAAAGTCAAGGCTCCCGAAGAGCTCGGTCTCGGCGATAAAAAATTTACCCGCGTCAGCATTTTTATGAGCGTCTTTAATGTCCATGTCAACCGCGCCCCGGCGGAAGGAAAAATCATTAAATCGGTTTATGTTCCCGGCAAATTTTTCAATGCCACGCTTGACAAAGCCAGTAAGGATAACGAACGCCAGCTGCTCGCGATGAAAACCAAATCCGGCAAGGAAATCGCTTTTGTGCAGATTGCCGGTCTGGTCGCCCGCCGTATTATGTGCGAAGCTACCGAAGGGCAGGAATATAAAGCCGGCGAAAGGTTTGGGCTTATCCGTTTCGGTTCGCGTCTGGATGTTTATCTGCCCGAAGGTGTTGAACCGCAGGTCTGCCTCGGTCAGACGATGGTTGCCGGTGAAAGCATCATTGCCAATCTGATGAGTGATGCCCCCGAAGTTAAGGGAGTCATGAGATAATGGATAATATTAACCAAAAGCTGTTGATGTCCCGTCAGAAGCTGAATGCGCTGCCTTTTCGCAAAATCGCGCCTAATATTGTTACCATGCTGGCGCTTTGTGCCGGCGTAACCTCCATCCGTTATACGATTGGCGAAAACTGGACCAAGGCGGTTATCTGCATTTTTATTGCCGCGTTGTTTGACGGTTTGGACGGCCGTGTGGCTCGCATGCTTAAAGGCTCGACCAAATTCGGCGCCGAATTGGATTCTCTGTCTGATTTTGTCAGTTTCGGCGTTGCGCCGGCAATATTGATTTATCAGTGGGCGTTGTTTGATTTTCCGCGTTTCGGCTGGTTCTTTGCCATTTTGTTTGTCGTCGGCATGGCTATGCGTTTGGCGCGCTTTAATACCATGCTTGATGATGAGCCCCAGCCCGAATACTGGCACCACTTTTTTGTCGGGGTTCCGGCGCCTGCCGCCGCCGCTTTGGCGATTATGCCGGTGATGATTTCGTTTGATTTTCCGGAATTTGAAACCTATGTCCGCAGTCATGCTTTTTGCGGCGCGCTGCTTTGCATTGTTGCCTTGCTGATGGTCAGTCGCATTCCGACTTTCTCGACCAAAAAACTCAAGGTTCCGACCTGGATGTTTATTCCGATGATGTTGATTGTGGCTTTTTTTGTCAACTTTGTCATCACGCAGCCGTGGCTGACTTTGGGGTTGATGACGGTAATTTATGCCTTGTCGATTCCGGTCAGTGTTCTGGTCTTTTTGCATGAGAAAAGAACCTGCGAAAAATAAAACGAAAAAGCTGCCGAAAAGGCAGCTTTTTTATATCAAAATAAGCGTAAAACCGCTTGCGAAGCCTGGCTTGCCAGAGAAAGCGAATTAACCGCCAGCTGCTGAGAAGTTTGCAAAGCCAGCATATTCGCCGATTCCTGATTCATATCGGCAAGCGTTAATTTATCCGCCCCTTCTTCCAGAACATTTATCAGGTTTTCGGTAAAATCCTGCCGGGTTGTTACGATGGAATAATAATTCCCGAACTCAGAAGCAAAAGAACGTAAGGTATTAATCGCCTCTTCTAATTCGGAAATTGCCTTTTCGATATCTTCGGCATTTTTCCATTCAATCGTTTTGATACCCAGGCTTTCACTATCGGCTTTAACGCCGTTGACATCAATTTTGGAACTGCGGTCTTCGTTGAAATTGATTTTTAAATTCTGTCC
>CALXTG010000103.1 GCA_944391355.1 uncultured Alphaproteobacteria bacterium | reverse complement strand
CTATGTCGGCGTTTATCTAGATGGGCTTATATCTCAGGGATTTAATAAAGTCAACAGAATTTTTTGTTTTACGATATTGTTCGAATATATTTTTTTAGTGATCTGATAGACTGTTGTAGATTTGCTGCAAAAATTTTTGCGCTGCTTTACTAAGCGTTTGGTGCTTTTTCCAAACCAGATGCAACCCGACTTTAAGCGGCGGTTCAAAAGGTCTGAACTCAAAATCCGTACCGTCTCCGGTATTTATGATGTTATCAATACACAAGGCATAACCGACTTTTTCTTTTACCAGAATTGAGGCGTTGAACAAAAGGTTGTAAGTGGCAACGATGTTTAACGGCAGAGGACGCCTTCCCATCCAGCCGGCGAGGGCGTTTTCGACCATGACCTGATCGCTGGCAATCAGCGGAAGATTTTCCAAATCAGCCGCTTTTATGCTTTTCTTTTCAGCCAATGGGCTGTCTTTGCGCATGAGGACGCCCCAGGTATCAATATTGGGCAGTTTAATAAAGTCATATTTGGAAATGTCCGCCGGTTCGATAACTATGGCAAAATCCAATAATCCGCCGTCAAGTTTTTCTTTTACTTCCTCAGGGTTGCCGCTGATAAAATGAAAGTAAATTTCAGGAAATTGTCGGCGCAATTCCCTTATAACCTCAGCAACCGGGCTTATGCCTTTAGTTTCCGCGCTGCCGATGTAAATATCGCCGCCGATGTTATCGGCTACGGAAGAGATTTCGATTTTGGTTTTTTCCGATAAAGCCAGGATTTCTTCCGCGCGCCGGCGCAAAATTGTCCCTTCTTCCGTTAATTGCAGCTTGCGTTTGCCGCGGACAAACAGTTTTTTGCCGAGTTCTTCTTCCAGATCCATCATCTGTCTGGATAATGTCGGCTGCGTAATGTGCAGATTTTCGGCCGCGTTGGTTATATTTTGTTCTTTGGCAACGGTTAAAAAATAGCGCAAAACTCTTATGTCCATAATTATCTCCTTTGAGGAAGTATAGTAATGCTTTTTAGGCATTGTAAAGTATTTTTTATAAGTATTTTACATATTTTATATTTTTTTCTATACTGAATTCATATCCTGCGCCGTTTGTTTTGCAAACTGCTGCGCAATATGTAAATCAGAGGGCAACAAAATAAGGTAATGATGATGAAACAGATTATAAAACAGAGTTTTGATGAAGAAAGAGCCTTATACAATTTAACGGATGCGGAAGTCATTAACTGCCGCTTTGCCGGACTGGCGGACGGAGAATCCGTCTTAAAAGAGGCCTGTAATATTACGGTTGACGGCTGTAAATTTTCGCTCCGCTATCCGATGTGGCACGTTAATCAATTCAGCCTTGTCAATTCTTCAATGGATGATAAAACCCGCGCGCCGTTGTGGTATGCGGCAAACGGCAGAATTGAGAACTGCGATGTTACCGGGATTAAATGCCTGCGCGAATGTTCGCATATAACAGTTGCAAAGTGCAACATCGTTTCGCCGGAATTCGGCTGGCGCTGCCGTCAGCTTAAAATCGAAGATTCAGATATTGACGCCATTTATTTTCTGTTTGAAAGCAATCAGGTTGAAATTGACAGGTTAAAAATGACCGGAAAGTATTCGTTTCAATATACGACGGATGTTCATATTAAAAATTCCGAACTTGATACCAAAGACGCTTTCTGGCACAGCAAAAACGTTACCGTTGAAAATTCCGTTGTCAAAGGAGAATATTTGGGCTGGTTTTCGGAAAATCTGACTTTGATTAACTGCAGAATTATCGGTACGCAGCCGTTTTGCTACTGTAAGAAACTGAAGCTTATCAACTGTACGATGGAAGGAACGGATCTGGCTTTTGAGTATTCTGACGCGGAAGCGGATATTAAAGGCCATATTCTGTCGGTTAAAAATCCGAAGTCAGGCAGTATAACAGCGGATTCAATCGGTGAAATTATCAGAGAAAAAGCTGTTATGGACTGTTCGGCACAAATTCATATCCGCGGCAAAAATATAACTGATTATCAGGAGACGGCAATATGATGAAATATTCTGACGCAAAATCTTTTAAATTTGTTTTTACTATTTTATCCGGTTTGTTTTTTTCAACATCAGCAACAGGAGCCGACATGAAAATATCAGAGAGTAATTGGGACAAGACTTTTGCCCAAAGTGAAAAAGTTGACGTTCAAAAAGTAAATTTTAAAAACCGTTACGGCATAATGTTAGTCGGAGATTTATATACTCCCAAAAATAAACCGGCGGAAAAGCTGCCGGCCATTGCCGTCAGCGGGCCGTTCGGCGCGGTTAAAGAACAGTCTTCAGGCCTTTATGCCCAGACAATGGCCGAGCGCGGATTTATTACGCTGGCATTTGATCCTTCTTATACCGGAGAAAGCGGCGGAGAACCGCGTTTGGTGGCTTCTCCCGACATCAATACCGAGGACATGAGCGCGGCGGTTGATTTTTTGAGTGTTCAGGACGGCGTTGACGCCGATAAAATCGGCGTTATCGGCATTTGCGGATTTGCCCTTAATGCCGCGGCAATGGATACCAGAATCAAGGCAACGGTTACCTCTACCATGTATGACATGAGCCGGGTCAATGCCTTTGGCTATTTTGATGCAATGAGTGAAAACGAACGTTATGCGCTTAAACAAAAGCTTAACGCTCAGCGTACCGAAGATTTTAAAAACGGAACTTATGCGGCGGAGGCCGGTTTGCCGGATAAACTGACGGGAGAAGAACCGCAGTTTGTCAAAGACTATTATGACTATTACAAAACGCCGCGCGGCTATCATAATCGTTCCAAAAACTCCAATACCGGCTGGAATATGACTTATGCATTGTCGTTTATCAATATGCCGATTTTGGCGCGCAGCGATGAAATCAGAAGCGCGGTTCTGATGCTGCACGGCGAGAACGCCCATAGCCGCTATTTCAGTGAGGATGCTTATAAAAAGCTGAAAGGCGACAATAAGGAACTGATGATTATTCCCGGCGCCAATCATGTCGACCTGTATGATCAAAAGGATAAAATTCCGTTTGATAAAATCGAGACGTTTTTCAAAACTAATCTAAGGTAGGAAAATGGTTTCGTTAATTCAGAATATTTACACGGTTGTCCCGCTTTTCTGTTCGAAGCGGGCAGCCGTGTTATTAAAATTAATTTTTGCCGTTTTTATAGTTTTTTTACAGCTTGCGGCGGGACCGGTTCAAGCTTTGGAGAATGAAAAGATGTCAGAAACAAGGATTAAATTGAGTTTTAACAATCAGGAAGCGGTCATCAGAATGACGGACAATCCGGCAACAAGGCAGTTTTTGGCCATGCTGCCGGCGGAGTTCGATTTTAGAGATTTTCACGGGCAGGAAAAAATTACCGATTTTCCCAAGCCCGTTGATTTGTCTGATGTTTCGGGAGGGATGATCGGCACGAAAGGAAAGTTGTTCATCTATGCGCCTTGGGGAAATATGGGCATTTTTTACAGAGATTTCAGCCGTAGGCCGGACAGTAACCTGATAGAGCTGGGAAATGTAGAAAGTGGTTTGGAAAATTTAAGTTCGCAGAAAAATGATTTTACAGCGAGAATTGAGATTATGGAGTAGAATATTATTAATCTAATTGTGATGAAATGCGGGAGTTTTTTTATGAAAGCGGCTTGTTTTAATCGGTTTTAAGTTTTATAGTCAAGTCAGATCAGGTTATTTTGAGGTCGCGAAATGGAAAAATGGGAGCAGGCGGCGCAAAGTTTTCTAAGCCGTTTTGAAAATGAAAAATATTTTGCGGGGGCGGTTTTGTCCGGCAGTTATGCCGTCGGTAATTACGATGAGTTTTCCGATATTGATATTTTTATCGTTACCGATGATTCGCAGGACTGGCGGGAGCGCGGGAATCTGCGGATTGACGGTTTTCTGATTGAATATTTTATTAATCCGGTTCGGCAGATTAAGCGCTATTTAGAGGAAGAATTTGCGCTAAGGCAATTATGTACGGCCAATATTTTGGCAGCGGGTAAAATTCTTTGTGATAAAAACGGAGAAGTCTTGCGTTTGAAAAATCTGGCGCAGACCTATCTGGAAAAAGATTTTTCAGCAGCCTTGTCCATGCCGCTTTCGTTAAAATGTTATTATTTGTGGGACGACCTGGACAGCTTAAAATCAGCCATTGAGAGAGGCGCTAATATCAACCTGCTTTATTATCTTGCCTTAGAGCGTCTGATTAAAACTTATTTTGAAATTACGGGGGTTGCGGATATTCCTTTTGGAAAGCTGGAAAGGATTTTGTTTGATAGCGGTTTTGCGCAAAAATACGGGGTTAAGAAACTGCCGGCGCCGGAATTTTGCCGGCTGCTGCACAGATGTCTTAACTGCGGAGATGAAGAAAAGCCGGCGGTCATTCAGCAGCTTTACGATTTTGTTATTCATGCCTGCGGCGGTTTTGATATTGATAAATTTGTTTTAAGAAGTCCGGCAGAAAAATAATCTTATGTTTTTTATACTTTTATTTGACTTTTGGTGATTCTGTTTTATAA
>CALXTG010000102.1 GCA_944391355.1 uncultured Alphaproteobacteria bacterium | reverse complement strand
AAAACCAGGCTGTTTGAATTGGAAGAACAGCGCAAGCATTTGGATTACCGGCTGAAAAGCGCATATGAACGTCGGCCTGACAAAATTGTCATTATAAACGGCTTTGTTATCCCCGCCGTAATTTTACTGCTCTTATTCGGTCTTACTTTTCTGATTAACCGCCGCAACCGCCGTCTGGCTCGGAGTCTGTGTCATGAGTAAACGTATTCTTCTGTCCGGTTTCATGCTGCTGTCATGTTCTCTGCTGTTTTTTGCCGCCGCCTTTTACTGGCGGATTTACCGCCCCCAATCGGCAGAAGAGGGAAAGCTGCTTTTCGCCGCAACCGTATCGGAACCCCGAACCGACCGGATCATTCTCAAAAATTCGGATTATACCGTTACCCTGGTACGCGAAAATAATTATTGGAAAGTGGCCGAAGCTGATTTCTATTACGCCAACAGCCTGAGGCTGGAAAAACTGTTTAACGCTTTTGATCGCGCCGTTTACAGCCTTTGTATGAAAAAAACCGGCAACGGCGCCGATAAATACGGATTACGAAACAGCCTGAAAATACAGACTTATGCCGGAGAAAAATTGCTCGACGCCTATAGCTTCGGCAATAATGACCCTTATAATCAATATCGTTTTTTCCGCCCGGCCGGCGAAAACAAAATTTGTCAGACCGAAACAAAATTTGATTTTCCCCAAAAATTTTACTCTTGGCTGCAACAGCCGCTAATGCAGCTGCAGGAGAGCGACGTCCGCGAGATAAAAATAATTGCCGATAACGGTAAAGAACGGCTGATTTCCAGAACCGCGGAATTTTTGCCGCTGCTCGATACCGGCAGCGGCCGCAGCGTCAATCTGCAAAACTTCTTTGACGTAACCGGCTTTTTAAGCTTTACCGACGTCCTCTCTGCCCGGAATTTCCCTGAGGAAACGGCTCTCATAGGAACAATCGACATAACGCTTTTTTCGGGACTGGTCTATAAAATGCAGCTTTTCCGCCGTAATGACAGTTTCTGGCTGAAAGTGAATTTATCATCAACGGCTCTTCCAACCGCCGGCATCGGTGATTATATAAAAGACAATGCCTTTCTGTATGACGGCTGGTATTTCCGCCTGTCAACCTCTAAAGGCAAAGTATTATCCGACCTTATCGCAGATTAACCGAGGGAAACAATGTCCGCAGATGCCGAAAGTTTGGACTTTTTAATCAATCTGTCGCCGAATATCTTTTTTGAAACCGACATTAACGGCCATATTCGCAATGCACCGGCCAAAGCTTCCGTTTTTTTCGGCGTCAGAGATATTAACGGCATGTATCTGGCCGATCTGCTCGACCGCAACAACGCCGCCTTTCTGCATGATAAAATCCATTTCGTCCTCAACGAAAAACTCTGCGCCCATTTTCAGCTTAATTTCAAATCCCGCTGGTATCACTTTTATCTCTGTCCGCGCCGTAATGTTGCTGCCTTCTGTATTGAAGATATTACCGAAAAACGGCAGCTGTCTTCAATCCTGCAAAAAACTCAGCGCCGCCTCGAATTTGCCGAGCGCACCGCCAGCATCGGATATTGGGAGTTTGACATTAAAGCCCGCAAAATATACTGGTCTGCCGAAATGTATCGCCTTTTCGGAATTGACGCCCGCCGGATATCCGGCAAACGCAATATAATCAAAGAACGTATTCTGAAAGAAGACCTGCCGCTGTATAAAAGCAAGCTTCAGGCATTGCTGCGCAGCCAGACAACGGCCGAAGGACTGGTCAGACTGCGCTGCGAACAGGGGAATATCGTTTACTGCATGTTCAATGCCGGCATAATGATAGAAGAGGGGATAAAAAAGATTGCCGGCACTTTTCAGGATATCACCCCTTTAATTGAAACGCAAAACGCCCTGCGGCAGGCAAAAGAAGAAGCCGAGCGAGCCAATTATGAAAAATCCTGCTTTCTGGCTCAGGCCAGTCATGATCTGCGGCAGCCGATGCAGGCTCTGAAACTTTATCTGGCCGGCCTGATTGAAGGGAATTTAGACAAACGCCAGCTGCAAATGGCGGAAAAAGCCGATGCGGCGGCCGACAACCTGCGTTCAATGCTGGATAACTTTTTGGATATTTCCCAACTGGAAGTCGGCGGTCTTCGTTATCATCCCCGTGAATTTAACATCGGAACCTTAATGCGCCGTATCGCCGCTGAATCTGCGGATCTTGCCGCCGACAAACATATTCGTTTTCATTGTTTCGGCCGCGAACGAATTGTTTTAAGCGATCCGCATCTGGTTGAGCGCATGATTCGCAATCTGCTCGGCAATGCTTTCAAATTTACTTCCGACAAAGTTATTCTCGGCAGCCGCCGGGAAGGAAACCGGTTGCGGATTATGGTTCTGGATAACGGCAGCGGCGTCATTCCTGAAGAAGCCGAACTTATTTTCAAAGAATTTTATCAGAGCAAGCGCCAAAATGACCGACACCGCTGCGGGGCGGGGCTGGGACTGAGCATTGTCCGCAAGATTGCGGCGCTGATCGGCAGCAAACTGAAACTGGTTTCAATTCCCGAGCGAGGCAGCTGCTTTTCGTTTACGCTGCCTTTGGTTACCGTAAAACCGGCACGCCGGCAGAGGCTTTAATATTGACAAGCGCCCGCGGTTCTTATAGTCTGCTCTCAGATTAAAAAGCAGATGAATTAAAACCATGAAAAGAATATGTCTTTATGCCGGTTATAATCCGGACGGACGAATTGCCGATTATGTCATCCGTCAGCTTGAAGCTTTGGCCGCCGTCGCCGATGTCTGCTGCTGTTATGACTGTCCGCTTGACGAAACCGAAGCGGCAAAGATAAAGCCTTTCTGTAAAATAATTTTAAGCGGCCGCCACAACCGCTACGATTTCGGTTCCTGGCAAAAACTGATAAACGAACTCGGCTGGGACAATATTTCGGCTTATGACTGGCTGCTGATATGCAATGACAGCTGCTTCGGCCCGTTTTATTCTTTAAACGATACTTTTCAAAACATGGAAAACGGCGATTGCGATTTTTGGGGCATGACCGCCAGCCGGGAACATAACTTTCATCTCCAGAGTTATTTCATTGCCTTTAACCGAAAAATAACCTTTAACCCCGTCTTCCGCCAATTTTGGTCGGCAATCGAAACCCAGAATGACGTCGGCGGCGTGATTCGTAATTATGAGCTGCGGCTGACACAATTGCTGACAAATGAAAATTTTCGCTGTCGTGCCCTCGTTGATGATAAAAGCGGCGCTAATCCGACATTTCGGCCGTTCACTCTCCTGAAAAAACATCATTTGCCCTTTATAAAAGTCAAATGTTTCACTAAACCGGACTGCCACCTTGACGAAAATCTGCCCGGTTGGGAGAATTTTCTCCGTCATATCGGCTCTTATCCGCCGGAACTGATTATCCGTCACTGTTTATCTCTGGGAACAGACTGTCAAAAACGTTTGGCGGAGGAAATGCCCCGTATTGCGGCCGTCGGCCAATTTCGCCTTCCGGGAATATTTTCCATGCAGATAAACCGGAAATTATGTTTGAAAATTAAGCTTTTTGGCTTTACAATCTGCAAAAAGTCCTTAACCTTGGCTTCGGCCCGTCAAAGGAAAGATTTAATCGAAAAATTAAATCACGTTTTCAAAACTTAAAATAAGGTCATTATGTTCAAAAAATTAAAAGAAAAATTTCTCAACAGTTATACTGTTCAAAATTACCGGCAGATTCTGCCTTACGTCCGTCCGTATTGGGGCAGGGCGTTGGCAGCTGTCTTAATCACCATTCCCATCGGCTCTCTGGACGCCGTTATTGCTTGGGCTCTTAAACCCTATATGGACGTGGTTATGGTTGAAAAAAGCACTGCGGCAACAGCCTATATTCCGTTGCTGATCATCATTTTCAGCCTGATTCAGAGCCTGTTAAACTATACGGCCACTTATCTCAATACCTGGGTCGGCCGCAAGATTACCAACGATCTGAAAGAAGATCTGTTTAAAAAACTGATGCACAATGACGCAAACTTTTTTGACAAAAACACTTCCGGCGACATTATGTATCGTTTCAGCATGGATGCCGACATGGCCTGCAGCGGCCTGCTCAGCAACCTGAAACTCTTTACTACCCGGGTGTTTTCATCTTTATCGCTGATCGGTGTCCTGCTCTATAACTCCTGGGAACTGGCAATCGTTGCCATCATAGTTTTGTTCGGCGCCTTATTCCCGCTGACCCGCGTCCGCCGCAAAATCTTAAGCCTGATGGATAAAACCATCTTTGCCGGCGGCGCCGTCATGACTCATTACAACGAAACCTTTAACGGCAACCGCCTGATCACATCTTATAATCTTTATGACTACCAGTTCGGCCGTTTTAAGGAAACGCTGCGTCAGACTTTCAAACTCGGTATGAAAATGATTCAGCGGACCGGCATGTTATCGCCGTTGATGCATTTTGTCGTCTCGCTCGGTATCGCCGCGGTTATCTGGCTCGGCAGCTATTTAATCGTTCACGGCGAAATCACCAGCGGGAACTTTGTTTCGTTTATCGCGGCGCTGATTATGCTCTATACGCCGATTAAAAGCATCGGCAACAACTTTAACTCGGTTCAAATGGCCTTAATGGCCATGGAGCGCGTTTTCGATCAGTTAAAACAGGTTCCGGCGATTCGTAATCCCGAAAACGCCGTAAAACTGGAAAAAGTTGCCAAGACGATCGAATATAAAAACGTCTGCTTTGAATACAATCCCGACAAGCCGATTCTGAAAAATGTCAGTTTGAAAGTTAAAGTCGGCGAAACAATTGCTTTGGTAGGCAATTCCGGCGGCGGAAAGACAACTTTTGTCAACCTGCTGCCGCGTTTCTACGATATCAAATCGGGGGAGATACTGATTGACGGCCTGGATATCCGCCGTATGGACTTAGAGTCTCTGCGTGACAAAATCGCTATCGTTTTTCAGGACAATTTCCTGTTTGCCGGAACCATCCGCGACAACATCCTGCTCGGTAAACGGAACGCAACCGACGCCGAAATTCAGGAAGCAGTCAAAGATTCCTGTCTGGAAGAATTTATCAATAGTCTGGAAAAAGGGCTTGATACCGAAATCGGCGAACGCGGCGTCCTGCTGTCCGGCGGCCAAAAACAGCGTATAGCCATTGCCCGCGCCTTTTTGAAAAATGCCCCGATCGTTATTTTAGACGAAGCGACTTCGGCACTCGATAATAAATCAGAGGCAATTGTTCAGCAGGCAATTGAAAACCTGATGGCTGACCGTACCGTCTTTATCATTGCCCACCGTCTGTCAACGGTTCGCAATGCGGACAAAATCGTGGTTGTCAATCATGGCGAGATTGCCGAAATCGGCAGCCATGACGAACTGATAAAGAAACCGGACAGTATCTACGCTTCTTTATACAGAACCCAGCTTAAATAAAAGCAAACCCCGGATTTCCGGGGTTTTTCTTAATCCTTAAGCCGGCTGACATCTATCCAGCCCCGGCAGCGGCTCAACTTTTCTAATTCATCGCAATTCAGTTCGATTGCTGAATTACTGCTCCCGCAAGCCGGAAAAAAGCTCTCAAAACGCCGCAGAGATTCATCACAATAAACCAAACATCCGTCTTTAAGGGCAAACGGGCAAACCCCTCCCGGCGCATGTCCCGTCAAAGCCTCAACTTCTTCGCCGCTCAGCATTCTGGCTTTAAATCCGAAATATTTTTTAAATTTCTGATTATCGATTTTACAGTCTCCGGCCATGACAATAATCAGGCAGCCGCCGTCTTCATTATGAAACGACAGGGTTTTGGCAATTTTTCCTTCTTCGCAATGCAGCGCCTGAGCCGCTAAGGCAACAGTTGCGCTTGAGACCGAAAATTCTCTTATTTCCCGTTCTTTTCCGAACGCCTGCAAATATCTGCGCACATTTTCTATCGACACGATTACTCTCTCTGTAAATTTAGTTTTCCTGTTGATTTTATACGGCAATATTGTATGATTTTCAGCAAAATTACAAACAATTTAAACAGGAAAATAAAAATGAGCAAAATTTCAATTATCGGCACCGGACACGTCGGAGCAACCATTGCCTACACGCT
>CALXTG010000101.1 GCA_944391355.1 uncultured Alphaproteobacteria bacterium | reverse complement strand
TCAAGATCAAAAGTATTGCCGGCGCTTACATAAACCTGATTTACATCAGACGCCTCAGCCAACAAACCGGAAACGGCCGTCGAAGCATCAATAGCCAACTCTTCGGCACCGGTCAGCGCTTTGATTTTGGCATTATTGCTCTTAACCGCAACATTACCGCTATTAATTTCCGAGTTAACCTGGCCGTAAACATCAACATATCCGGTATTGGAAAAATCTCCGCCGACAGTTAACGAAGCGCCGTCTTTTACAGTTACGACACCGTAGTTGTCTAAATTACCAGTAATGGTATTATTGCCGGTGAATTCGGCTTTAGCGGCAGCGGTAAGAGCGGTATCTCCTTCGGTGAATTTTGATGCCAACGTCAAGTCGCCGTTGAAAGTGCTGTTGTCGGCAACGTAAGAACCGCCGGCTTTCTGAACCTCTTCACCATCAGCTTGAGCAGCGCCGTGAATGGTAACAACCATTTCTTCACCGACATTAACCGTACCGTTATTAACCAGTTTACCACCGGCATTAACGTTCAAATTGCCTTTCTTATCACTCATTTCAACGCGTTTGTCGGCAAGCAGATCGAGCGTACCGTTAACATTGATAACGCCGCCTTCGTTTACTTCGGTTTGGCGAGAAGCGATCTCACCGGAATAGGCATTTACAACACCGGCAATGTTAACTGTCGACGGATTGTTACCATTTTCCAAAGAAGAACCGCGGATAAAACCGCCGTCCAGATTGACGGTGCCGTTAATATCCATCGTGCCGTTGTCATCAACAACCAGCTGTCCGCCTTCGCCTAGCGTTACGGTAGCGTTCTCGCCGACAGTCAGATTTTCGCCTGCGGCAATCATGCTTCCGGCACGCCAAGGTTCATCGTCGTTGTCAGGATTAAATACGGACATTGCGCCGCTGACATTATAGGTACCGCCATTTAAATCAACATTTTTGGCAGATACGGCAGCGCCTTTGCTGAGAGTAACAGTTTTTACACCTTCTTCGAAAACAACCGTGCCTTGATCCAAACCGTTACCACCGATAATTCCGTGCCAGTTACCGTCGGTTGAACCGGTCAGCGTCACATTGTTATGGTTAAGGGTTAAGGTGTTATCGTTGATCTGATAACGCCCGGCATTAATTTCAACGTCGGCACCGTCAATTGAAGTATCTTTTTCAAAATTTACATTACCATTGCTGACAATTTTGCTGCCGGCTTCGCCGTTAATATTTAACTTTTTTTTACCTTCATTGCCTTTAATATAATTGTTACCGGCCAAAGTCAGGGTTTTGCTGCCGGCAATGGTCAGTGATGAGGATTCATTGTCTTCAACACCAGCATTCTTATAGAGGAAGATTCCGGTACCATCGGCAAAATTCAGATTACCGACTTTCAGAGTGCCGTTATCAATAACCAGCTCACCCTCGCCTTTGGTCAATGAGGAGGCTTCAGGACCTTTTTCAATATTGACATCCACAGCGGACAAATCATAATCCGTGTCTTTACTGAAGGTCATATATCCCTTAACAGTCAGAGAGGCCGGGGTGTCTCCTTCAGAGATAATGGTCGTTTTACCGGTATTAGGTTCAAAGGTCAGCATTTCACTGACGGTATTTTTACCTAAAAATGTCAGTGTATTATCAGTGTCATATTGACCGATAACGACACGAGAGGCGTCGGTAACGCCAGATCCGCTCATTTTGACATCAAAATCAGCATTATTAATTTTAGAATCCGCTTCAATCCACAAATGATTATCCGCAGAACCTGTATGGCTTTCCGTTCCGGTATACTCTTTTGCCAAAACATCGGCGGCGGAAAGCAGCACGGCAATCGAAACGCTGGCTAACAAAGCTTTCTTCATCAGATACTTCTCCTTAGATTTTTACATAAATTTGCTATCTTCAGTATAAAAATTTCTACTTTTAAACGACGTTAAAAGTAAACAGATTATACATGATTGTTTTAAATTAGCAATAGATTATACATCAAAATCTAAAACGAGAGGTTCAAACCAAGTTGAAAAGCTTGGTGAACAAACGTCTTACGCGGATAATAAGTTGGGTATTTTTGTCAAGTTGTGCTAAGGAATTATCTATATTTCAGCAAAGAATCGATCAGAGTGTCAGCAATATTAAGCTCCTTTTCGGAGAGTTTTTTTATTTTCTGACTCAAAAGTTCGATTTTATGAAGTTTATTGATAGAATCGGCTGTAACTTGGCGTTTTACCAGGGGCGGATAAGTATCCTCAGGCTCAGCCACCAAGGGTTCGGCCGTTTTGGTGAAGGCATCGACAAAAAGCTCGTCCATGGTAATGCCAAGAATATCGCACAGATTAATCACCTGTTTTAAATCCGGCATGGTTCGGTCATTTTCCAGATTACCGATGGTTTTGAAATTACAATTCATCATATCGGCAAGCTGTTCCTGAGTCAGCTTATTGGCAAGGCGGTAAGCCTTAATTTTATAACCGATTTTGAACAAGTTTTTATGCGGCAATCCCATTATCTTCATCCTCTTAGAAGGAGAATATATTATACATTGAGAAAAGAAGATTACCCACTCTGTTATACATTGAGAAAAATTATATCTAATAGAACGGATAAATAAAATTATACTACATAATAAATTATGGAATAAGCTTTATATCGAATTTATATACAGAATAGCTTAGCGGCCACTTTTATGATAAGCCTGCGAAAACGGAGACAATCTATAAATAAAATAAAAAAGAGGAAGTAAAAACTCCCTCTTTTTTTGATTCCGTATCGTAATCGACAAGATTAACGCTTTGAGAACTGGAAGCTGCGGCGGGCTTTGGCGCGGCCGAACTTCTTACGTTCAACGGTACGAGCATCGCGGGTCAGGAAACCGGCCTTTTTCAGAACGGTTCTCAGTTCGGGTTCATATTCATTCAGAGCCTTGGCGATACCATGTTTAATAGCGCCGGCCTGACCGGATAATCCGCCGCCCTTTACGGTGCAGACAACATCAAATTCATTCTCACGATTAGCAACTTCAAAAGGCTGGTTGATAATCATTTTCAGAACCGGACGAGCAAAATACTGATCCAAAGATTTGTCATTAATCGTAATATTGCCTTTACCGGGTTTAATCCATACGCGGGCAACGGCGTCTTTTCTTTTGCCGGTAGCATAAGAACGACCCAATTTGTCTTTGTTGGCTTTACGGGGCGCAGCAGCGGTTTCCGACTGAGCTGCAACTTTAATGTCTTTTAAAGATTCAATTTTTTCAGCCATTATAATGCGCTCCTTTTATTTTTGGGGTTCATGGCAGCAATGTCCAGAACTTCGGGGTTCTGAGCCGTATGCGGATGTTCGGCACCGGCATAAATTTTCAACTTGGTCATCTGCTGACGGCCCAGGGGGTTACGGGAAATCATACGTTCAACGGCTTTCTCAACAACACGACCCGGGAAACGGCCTTCCAGAATTTTACCGGCCGTAATTTCTTTAATACCGCCGGCATAACCGGTATGTCTGTAATAAACTTTATCGGCCAATTTTTTGCCGGTCAGTTTGACTTTGTCGGCATTGATAACGATGACATAGTCGCCGCAGTCCAGATTGGGAACATAAGAAGGTTTGTGCTTGCCGCGCAGGATTTTGGAAACTTCTGCTGCCAGACGGCCGAGAACAACACCTTCAGCGTCAACGACATACCATTTTCTTTCAATGTCAGACGGTTTGGTTGCATATGTGTTCATTGTCACTCACTTATGGTTAAGATTAAAATTCGAGGTCATTATGCCGATTAATATTTAAATGTCAACAACAAAATGTTATTAATTTTCAGCATGTTAATCAGAGGTATAATTATACCATAAGCTATCCAATTGTTTTTTCTTTATTTACAAGAATTTCCGCTAACAATATTTTTTCAGAATCGGCTTCTTTATAAAAAAAAACCTCTGAAATTTGCCTTTCAGAGGTTTTATTGCAAAAGAGCTCTTGCTTATTCAGCCGTCTTCTTTTTGGCAGAAGCAGCTTTTTTCTTTGCCGGGGCTTTGCTCTTGGCCGTTTTCTTTTCGGCTTTGGCTTTCGGCGCCTTTTTGGCCGGTTTTTCGGCTTTTACTTTAGGCTGAGACATCTGCAATGCCTTTTCCAAATCTTTTTCGCTGCACAGACCGATCGTTACCGGATTTTTGGCTTTCAGCACAGCGCTGTCACGATGGGTGCCGTTGCGAATGGCTTCAATCGTCGGTTTGGTCGTGCCGATAATTTTGCAAATCTGACTGTCGCGAATTTCCGGATAAGTTTTAATAATCCAGGCAATTGCCGCGGGTTTATCATTGCGCTGCGAGGGCGAAAGAACCTTTTTGGCCTTAGCATTGCGAGCCTTGACATTTCTTTCCAATTCGCAGGGCTGCAGGTCAGCACGGATATCTGCTTCGCAGCGGCGGATTTCGTCTAATGTCAGCTGACCGTTTTCCAGCGGACTGAGACCGATGATGTTGCCGGAAACATCTCCGTCGGCAATCGCCTGAATTTCGAGTTCGTGAAGTTCGCAGAAATTGGCAATCTGGCGGAAAGTCAGAGTGGTATTTTCAACCAGCCATACAGCCGTTGCGCGGGGCATCAAAGGAGCCGTCATTTTCATTATCCTTTCTTATCTATCGCTCCGATCCGTACAGACACCGATCGGAAAACTTAAAATCATGTTTTTCTTAAACATAGATTCTCTTTGCTTATTATACAAGCAAATTTATTGTTTATAGATAAGAAATGTGCAATTTTTTTAATAGCTGCTGTTTTTGCTGTAAATCGACGCCATATTCAGATAGCCGACCTGCAGCATCTGCGCCGTTGCCTGATAACGGGCGGCCTGAACCTGCAAAGCATTGACGCTTGACAGAGTTCCGTTGCTGCTGGTTGAGGGAACCCGGGAAGTCGTTTTGTTTTTGGTATCCTGCGAAGAAGATTCCGTCAAAACATAATCGTGCTTATAGGTTGTTCCCTGCATAATCTGCATGGCGTAAGACATCTGCTCGCTTTCTTTAACCGTGTCGTCGCGGCTGACTTTGAAATAGTAAGTGCCTTTGGAGGCTTTATATTCGCCTTTTAAGATACTGTCCAGCGTTTCGCGCAGCTTGGAACCTTCTTCGGCTTCACTGTCTCCGATTAAGGTCTGGCGGCCGTTCTTTTCGACATAAACTTCCAGCCGCATGCCGGGCGCGGTATATTCGATCAGTTTCTTTTTGGCTTCTTCGGCTTCTCTTTCTTCCTTTTCCTTGGCATAGCCTTCGGGATCAATCTGCTGTTTGAGTTCATTTAAGGCCTGATCATACTTGGAGAGATCAAGCACTTTTTCCTCTTCTTCAGACTGGTCGTTGCGCAGAGAAACAGATAATTTGCCGTTAGATTGAACGGAGATTTTATAAATATCGCTGGTATCGTTATTGGCCAGCTTGCCGACCGTGGTAACGCGGGCATAGTTTAAGCGGGTATAACCCATGTCGCGGGCATTGGCAAAGCTTTCATCAACATCGTTGACGTCGGAAAGGGTCTTCTCCCAATAGTTACCGGTGCTGCTACTCGGAATTCCGGATATCGTAGACATTTCTTCTTACTCCTGTTTCAACATCTTTTATTTTAGCATAAAAAACTGCCGAACGCAATTTATTTTTCATATTGCAGTTTATATAATGCAATTAACGTGCCGGTTTTTTCGAGTTTTTTCTCGCCTAAAAATTCAAATGAATATTTACTGTCTTCAAGGGCATCCTTGATTTCCGGAGTGATAATAATTTCATCGTCATAGGTATGTTCAAACAAATCATCAACGTAGCTGCTGAGATTGATTTCCTCATTTTTACGGGCGGGAATAATCGTACAGCGGTTATTGAAAATCAGATTTTCGTCTTCAAGTTCTTCCTGATAAATGGAGATATCCTTATAAAATTCGACGGCAAACCGGACGGCATTGGTCAGCTTCAGGAATTCTACCGAGGTTATGCCGTTGTCTTCAATTGTCGTCCCGCCGGAAAATTTGTTTATCAGGTTAAATATGATATTGCGTATCTCGCCGCGGATTCTGGCTTTGTCATCTTCCAGCCCCGGTATGGCCTGATCAAAAAACTGAATCGTCGATTTGATGTTGACCTGACTTGAGAACACGACATCTTCCTCGGTTTTATTATCAAATTCCACCAGGGCAGCGGCAGTTTCTTCGGCGGAATTACGATTTAATCTTTCCCATTTATCAAAGGTTATTCTTAATATATTGGTATCACGCGGCCGTTCTTCAATGACCTGCGCCATTAAAAATGCCCCTACTCCGGCCAAAAAGACTGCAACTTTGTTGTCGCGATAACTCTTTTTGGCATCATAAAAAGCCTCCAGGTCGGGGTTATCGCCGTCAATAATTTTGAAAGCCTCATAGAGCAGCGAATTGGCTTCGGTAATTTTCAGGCCGCTGTAACGAGACAGCTCCAGACAACCGCCGTAGACGATCAGTTTTACACCCAAACGGGAAAAGCTGCTTTGCAGCGACGTGCCGGAATCCAGGCCGGCAATAATCTCACTCAGAAAAGAGACAATATGGCGTTTATATTCCAACGGCGCTTCAGGGAATACCGGCGCAATACTGGTTTCAAATTCATCATTCAGCCCATATTGGCGGACAATTGCCTGAGCTTTGTCATAAAGAGTCTTTTCGCTCAGCGGCGCGCGTTTGACCGTCCGGGCCGTAAAGACATGCCAGGGAACTTTCTTCATGACCAGCGGCACGGCTATTCCCAAAAATATGGCAAAAAAGATTAAGAACAGCAGCGGCTTGGTAACTTCTTCGCTGGCAAAAGCTTCAACAACCGGGATCAGCAAAGTCACCAGAATATTGGCAAAAACCAGACAGAGGACAATGATGCTGATCAGTTTGAGAATCGCTGAAAAAATCTCGGGTTTGCTTACCGGGGCGCGGTTTGCCGCCGCCGTTTCTCCCCGCAGAGCCGCAGCTGACACATTCGGAGAAGAGACAGCCGTTTTTCCCGAGCCGAGACCGCCGACATATTCCGTAGATTCGATATAAGAATTATCCTGAACATCGAAAGTTTCTTTAATAATTTTGACCTTATATTTATCACTTTCGATTTCTTTGGCCAGATTAATGGCTTCATGACGCTGCTCGCTGGAAAAACGCTCTTCCAGACGCCAGCCGTCGCCTTTATCGGCATAAACTTCATAATGGACAATTTTTACCATTTGACGCACTTATAAAAAATTAACCTGCTATGATATTATATCAGAGCAGGTTAACAAAGATTAAATCTTTCGGAAATTACTTGTTTTCAGCTTTAAGACCGAAAGCACCGAATTTGCTGTTGAATTTCGACAGCTGACCGCCGGTATCTACCAAACGCTGAACACCGGTCCAAACGGGGTGAGATTTCGAATCAATGTCAAGACGGATTTCATCGCCGGCTTTGCCCATTGTCGATCTGGTCTTATATTTGGATCCGTCTGTCATCACATAAGTAATTTCGTGATAATCGGGATGAATACCTTTTTTCATCTTAAAAAACTCCTGAAACTTTATTAACAATGCAAAATAAATTTAGCCCCTTATACATTAAGAGAATTAATTCTGCAAGCTTTAAATTATTATTTTGGTAACTTTTTTCGAAAAATTATTTAATTTCTTCGATTTCGACCAGATTTTTTTTCGAATCGTCGTCAGTTACATTTACAACCTTTATGCTGAAATTTTTATAATTTTTAGACAGCAGATAAGAACGAACCGCAATTGCCCGGTCTAAACTCTGGCGTTTTTTCTTAAAGACATCATTGCCGTCATCATAGTTATAAGAATTAATGGCAATTTTACCGTCCGGCAGAGCTCCGAAGCTTTGTAAAATCAGGTCGATTTTCTGTTTGTTGGCCTCGCTTAAAGCGGCTTCGTCATCGGCAAAAAAGATTTTCCGATCCGAAGCAGGCAGATCCTTTTGAACCGTTTTTTCTTCTGCCGGAACTGCGGTTTCAAGCGGTTTCTCCATCGCCGGCGCAGAAGCCGGACGTTCGGCAATTGCCGGCGTTTCAACGACAGGCGCGGCCTTTTCGGCTGTCGGCGCCGGAACCGGAGCTTCGACCGGGGCCAGAGGCTTTACGGTCATGGTTTCGGGTTCCAGGCTTCTGACCGGTTCGACAACCGGTTCGGCTGCCGGTTTAACTGCAGGGGCTTCAACCTTTTTTTCAATTACTTCAATTTTAACGGTTTCTTTTTCGACCTTAACCGCAGGCGCCGCAGCAGCGGCTTTTTTGGCGGCAGGTTTAACCGGTTTGGCCGTCACGGCTTTTTTAGCCGCGGGAGCGGCCGTTTTTTTAACTTCGGGGAAAAGCGGCTGATTATGAACCTTCGGATTGGCTGTACCGGCCAAATCATCAAGAACCGAATAATCAATATAAACGTCCTGATTAATTTGAGCGCGGGCGCTGAAAGCGCTCAGACACAGAGCCAGGGTACTTACGGTCAAAATTTTATTCAGCATAGCTTTTCCCTTTCAAAGTTATTTGTTCAGCAGCGCATGGATGCTGCCGCTCAGATTGGCGTTTGAGCCGATGACATTGCCGGAATCAAGCACCAGGGCAAGATTCTCGCTGCGAATATCTTTCTGATTAATTTCATAAATATATCCCCCGGCTTCCTTAATCAGCAGCAGGCCGGCGGCAACAGCCGACAAGCCGTTGGCAAAACTGACCGTCGCGTCAAATTTTCCGGCGGCGACATAAGCCAGATCCAGAGCCGTAGCGCCGAGAATGCGCATATCTCCGACCGCCGGCATGATGCGATCGCGGATAACATTATATTCGCTGATGTTTTCACGATATTT
>CALXTG010000100.1 GCA_944391355.1 uncultured Alphaproteobacteria bacterium | reverse complement strand
ACTTTGAGATCATACCATTGATTTCCGACTTTTGCTTTGGAACAATCAATTCAAAATGATCCAACATTTTATTAATCTGCTCGGGGTGATTAAACATCATCACATCAATAATGGATAACCCGGGTTCAAAATTTTCGGCACCGCGTCTTTGCGAATAAAATTCTAAAACCGGTTTTTGAAATACCAGCTTTATTCCCGCTTTATTATATTTTTCCCCATCAAAAAATTCCATTCCTCCCGGAGGATTCCAATATTCCCTATACCCCAGTGCTTTACAGATATTCAATGCCCATTCGTCTGGAGCCTTTACTTCTTCTATCGCCAAATTACGTTCTGAATATATTGAGCAGTTAAACGGGATTTTCAGATAGTCGCAAACCGATTTCAACGTATTAAAATTCAGTTTGGTAATACTATCTGCTTCCATTGATATACCGTTTTCAACAACTTCTATCGTCTCTTTATAATAAGGCGATTTCTTTTTATAATGCTGCAGCTGGGATAATAACTTAACCCTCCAGTTTTGCGTATTATCTATTTTTATATCCTTTATATCGGTTGTCAGCGAATGTTTCTGCAACGGAACCTGAATATACTGCCATCCTTCTCCCGGTTTTAATATCCGGTTTCTTTCAATCCATCCATGGCGGATAAACTGTACCGGATCAAAAAGCATAAATTCATCTGTATGCTTGATTAAACTTATATATCCCAGATACGGGAAAAAATACGGCTGCATTATTCCTATTTTTTTCATTATACTTATCCTTAATTCAGGCTGTTTCCTGCATCTTTACATTGAGAAGAGCAGTTTTAATGATCTGACAGATTTTACTGATTATTTCTTCGCTCAACCCCGGATAGAACGGCAGGCAGGCGATACGGCGGCTGATATCTTCCGAAACCGGGCAAATTTGTTTTTCCTGCAAATACGGCAGATTATTCAGGCTCGGATAAAAATATCTGCGCGGAAAAATTTCTTCCGCATTCAATGCCGCAAATACTTTTAACAGCTCCTCCTCCGATCTGAACAAGACCGGATAATAGGCATAATTATACTCAAGCCCACTCTGAGATTTGGGACGTTCAACCACCCCCGTCAAATGATAGTCATATGTCTCGCTGATATAACGGCGGGACGCAATAATCTCTGGCAAATGCGGAAAAATTGCCAAACCCATCGCCGCATTGAATTCATCTTGTTTTGCATTAATTCCCAAACAATAATAATCATCTCCCTGATGACCGAAACGCTTTATCATTTCCAACCGGTCGCTGACGGCCTTTTCCTTTACAATACAAGCGCCGCCTTCTATCGTATGAAACAATTTGGTCGCATGAAACGACAACGTCGATATATCTCCGTAACAACTTAAAGCCTGCCCTTTATACCTGCTTCCGAAACTATGCGCCGCATCGTAAATTACCTTCAATTTATATCGGTCGGCAATCTCTTGTATTTTCTCAATCGCACACGCATAACCAAAAACATGAACCGCCATAATGGCTTTGGTTCGCGGCGTAATCGCCGCTTCAATCTTATCCACGTCAATCGTAAAATTATCCGCTTCTATATCTACAAATACCGGCTTGCATCTCTCCCATAATATTGATGAGGTTGTCGCGACATAAGAAAACGGCGTGGTGATGATTTCTCCGTCTTCAATCGCCAAAGCCTTTAACGCCAGCTGCAAAGCTATCGTTCCGTTGGTCACATAATGAAAATTTTCTGCCTGCAGATATTTTTTCAAAATACTTTCCAGCTCCTGAACCTTCGGTCCCTGATTGGTTAAAATACAATTATCAAAAATTTCCGAAACCTGCTGCTGATACTCGCTTTTGGGCGGCAAATAAGGCTTGGTTACATTTATCTTCGTCATCTCATTTAACCTTTGTTTAAAAAACTGTATAAAGTTGTACGAGTAATGCCCAGACGTTTGGCAATTTCGACTTTGGAATATCCCTCTGCCAGCAACTCATTAATCTGCTTTTCTTTTCCGGATAATTTGTAAACGCTGCTTTTACGGCCTTTGGGACGACCCAATACTTTTCCGTCAGACCTGACGGCTTCCAAGGCCTGAACCGTCGCGCGGGAAATCAGATCTTTTCGCAATTTGATTACAAAATCCAGAGCTTTGACGGCAAATTCAAAATTGATATCCGCGCCAAAAGAATAATCTTCAATCACCGAAGTAAAATTTATGCGGCTTTTGGCAAAACTTTGCAGGACAGAGCGAATCTGCCGCAAAGAACTGCCGATTGATGAAATATTATCTACCAGCAAAATATCTCCGGGATTAAAAGAATACCCCGTCAAGTCGGAAATGTTTCCCGTACGGATAAACTGCAGCTCACCGAGCCGATGTTTTTTTACATAAGCCCGCAGTAAACTGACTTGTTCTCCCTCATTGGGTAATGATGTATTTACAAAGCCGTAGATCACTTTCACATTCCGATTTGACGAGGAATAATGCCAAGCAACTGCTTACAAAAATCCTCCGTTTTCATATTGCGACTGCTATCCTATATAAAGAATACATCTAATGCAAGAGTTTTTTTAATAAACTTTGTCTTTTCCACTATTTGTTTATTTTAACTATACAGTAACATTATGCATATTGCCCTGATTTTTTCGCATAAATCTAACGGACGATTTTTTTTATCAATTTATTACAGCCGGTTAGCGGCTTTGATACTCTAGTTAAGCAGCAAATAAAAAACTAAGGTTCGGTCAGATTTTCTTTTACAAATTTGTGGATTGTCATACGATTAACATTCAACAGGCGGGCAATCTGACTTTTAGAAACTTTTTGAGAGAGTAAAAGCTTAATTTTTTCTTCCTGCCCGTTTAATTTATAGCGGCGGTTTTTACTGCCGACCGGACGCCCCAAGATTTTTCCTTCATGTTTCAAACGCGCCAATGCCTCCTTGGTTCGCTGTGAAATCAGATTACGCTCAATTTCTGCCGATAAACCGAACGCAAAAGCCAGAACTTTGCTTTGAATATCGGTTCCGAGGCGATAATTGTCTTTAATTGTCCAGACCTGAACATTTTTGCTCATACAATAATGCAAAATGCTCATAATTTGCAGCAGGTTGCGTCCTAAACGCGATAATTCCGAAGCAATGATAATATCGCCGGCATGTAACTTTTTCAGCAGTTTTCCCAGCTTTCGCTTATCAAGTTCTTTGGTTGAGCTGATCGTTTCTTTAATCCAGGACTCTATTAAAATGTTTTGCTTCTGCATAAAGTTTTTGATTTCAAACTCTTGGTTTTCCGTGGTTTGTTTGTCACTACTGACACGAATATATCCGTATATCATTATTAGTTCCTTTATTAGTTAAATTTGAGAATCCTTCTTATCACGGCAAGATAAAAACCAGCAATTTCATATTGTCATACCATATTATGTAACAAAAGCATAAAAAAATACGGTTGTTTTCACAACCGTATTAAAACCGCCATTTATCGGGTTTTATTATTTATCTATTCCGTAAAGGCGTTCCCGCTCTTTAGCCAGCTCTTTATTCCGTTCAAAAACGCCTTCAGAGCCGTTAGCGATTATTTCGCTATAATAAGCAATTTTATAGTTAATCTTTTCCATATGCCTTTGCAGTTGGAGCATTTGTTCTTCCAGATTGACTTTCTGCTGCTTAAACATTTCCAAGCGTTTTTCCAGAGTCGAATCGCCTTCGATATACCAGTCGATATATTGTTTAATTCCCTTTAAGGACATTCCGGTACCTTTCAGACATTCAATCAGTTCCAGCCAGCCGATATCATTATCGGAAAAAACGCGCAGTCCCGAACCGTTTTTTTTGATAAAGGGGAGCAGCCCCTCTTTTTCATAGTAACGCAGCGTATGTGCGGTCAGGCCCATTTTTTTAGCAACCTGCCCTATTGTATATCCCATCTTTTTTCTCCTTTATTTTTATGTTTAGAAAATTTTTCACCAAAGTCAATAAAAAATGCTTGACTTAGAGTAAACTCTAAAAGTTATGATAAAAAACAGAATCGAAAAAGCAAATATCAGGGAGGTATAATGTTATCTTTCAAGACTCTGGCGGCAGCGGCCGTCTTTTCTATTGTTTTTGTAACTCAAGGAAAGGCCGAAGACATGAAAAAAGCACCTATTGATACGGTTTTTGCTCAAGGTGATAAAAATCCCTACGGACAATATTTCACCGGACAAACTTATCTGACCATGTTGAATCCCAACGATACAACTTTCAATGCTCCCATCGGCAATGTAACATTTGAACCCGGAGCCAGAACCAATTGGCATAGGCACAGCGGCGGACAAATCCTCTTGGTCTTGGCCGGAGAAGGACGTTATCAGGAACGCAGCGGAGAACTTAGAATCCTACATAAGGGCGATGTTGTACGGATTGCTCCGAATATTGAACACTGGCACGGTGCGGCGCCGGACAGCTGGTTTACGCATATCTCGCTGGAAACCAATGTTCCCGATAATCAGGTTACTTGGCTTGAAGCTGTAACTGACAGTGAATATAAATAACCCGGAGAAAATAAATGAAATTATGGCAAAAAATACTTACCGTCACGGCTCTGATTGTCATGACTTCGGTCTCAGGCTGTTATCTGCATATATGGCATAAGGAAGAAATTAAAATGAAAGATTTAAACAAAACAGATCCCGAATTAGCTTTCTTGTGGGGAAATTTTGTGAATAACGAAGTTAAACCGCAGGGAAACCTTGACGTTAAAACCCGTTTCCTGGTGCTTTTGTCCGCGCATATTGCCACACAGGCCCGCGGCGAATATCCGCTTATTCTGCATCAGGCACTAGATAACGGCGTTTCTCCGGTTGAAGCCAAAGAGGTTGTTTATCAGGCAATTCCCTATGTCGGTATGGCTAAAGTTTATGATTTTCTACGTCTCACTAACCGGGTTTTGCGGCAAAGAGGCATTAAACTGCCTCTGGAAGAGCAAAGCAATACAACTCCGGAAAATCGTCTGGAAAAAGGTATTGCCGTTCAGAGTTCCATTTTCGGTAAAGAACATATTGATGCAATGCGGGCTTCCGCTCCCGCAGAACTGAAACATATTCAGGATTATCTTTCGGCAAACTGCTTCGGTGATTATTACACCCGCTCGGGGTTAGATACAAAAACCCGCGAACTGCTGACATTTTCATTACTGGTCTCGATGGGCGGCGCAGATCCTCAGGTTAAAGCTCATGTACAGGGAAATCTGAATGTCGGCAATAACCGGCAGGTTTTACTTGATACCGTTACCCAGCTGCTGCCCTATATAGGTTATCCCCGTTCACTAAACGGTATCACGGCCATTAATGAAATTGCAAAGGAATAAATCATGTCTAAAAAAGTACTCATTCTTTCGGGAAGTTTTCGCAAACACGGAAATTCGGATTTACTCTGTGACGAATTTAAACGCGGCGCCGAAGAAGTCGGACACAGCGTAGAAAAAATCTTTATCAACGAAAAACAGATTCACTATTGTCGCGGCTGCGGCGTCTGCAACAGCACGCATCAATGTGTTATTAAAGACGATATGGCAGAGATTCTGGATAAAATGGTCAAAGCCGATGTTATTGTCATGGCAACTCCGGTCTACTTTTACAGCATGAACGGTCAAATGAAAACCCTGATTGACCGTACGGTTCCGCGATACGGCGAAATCAGTCACAAAGATTTTTATTTTATTGTCGCAGCGGCCGACAACAGTCATGCCAATATGGAAAAAACTTTGGAAGGATTCCGCGGTTTTACCGAAGATTGTTTGGAAGACGCCCGTGAGAAAGGCGTTATCTACGGCACCGGCGCCTGGCAAATCGGCGATATCAAAGGTCAACCTGCCATGCAGGAAGCCTATGAAGCCGGCAGAAATATATAAATATCCTCGGGGGCGTTAAAAGTGCCCCTCATTTTTATCACCGGATTATTTTGTAATAATCGCGTTTATTTCCTTACCGATATATTTTTGTGCATCCATTAAAATTTTTCTTTTAGATGATGATACCATATATCCAATTTCCAGTCAAAACTCTGCGAGGCATTGGCCGGGCTGGTTGAGGGCATCAAGACCAGTTCAATATTATGCTGTTCTGCCCAGGCACGGTTCGGGCTTTTCATAAAAGCCTCATAAGCTTTATTACCGTTAAACAAAAGTTTCCGCA
>CALXTG010000099.1 GCA_944391355.1 uncultured Alphaproteobacteria bacterium | reverse complement strand
CATGCTAAATCGCTAAATATCTGACGACGATAAATGGCTCCTTGTGTCAACATACAGGGAACATCCTGCCGAACGGCTATATAGTCTGCTGCTGCTTTTTGACTGATTTCTTGAGCCTTTAGAACCTCCGTAGAATCGAACTTTTTACTTTTTTTAGGATTGGCATTTTCAAAAACCACTCCATTACAATAAAGACAATCTAACTTTTGTTCACGAACTTTATTTAGTTGATATTCAATTTTGTTTAAACAGTAATAGTCATCCTGTGAAATTATAGATATCCACTCCCCTTTTGAGTATTCAAAAGCAGTTTGAAAGGCTTTACTGGCACCTTGGTTTTTCCCCTTTCTGATAAGAGTCAACTGATACCTATATGCCAATTCTTTTATATATTGAGAGGCTTTTTCATCTGGCGAACAGTCATCGACAACAATTAACTCTATATTTTTATAGGTTTGATTGATAACCGATCTTATACTTTCTTCAACATATTGAATATTGTTGTAAAAAGCCAGCAAAACCGACACCAGTGGATGTTCTTTATTTCCAGGCATTAACCACCTCTATCACTTGTTTTATTTCTTCATCGGTCATAACCTGAGAAATCGGCAAAGAAATAATCTCGCGATGAATCTTTTCGGTTATCGGAAGATTCAGATTATTTAATTCTTTATAAGCCGGCTGTTTATGCGGCGGTACCGGATAATGGATTACGGTTTGAATACCGTTTTCACTCAAATAGTTCTGGAATCTTTCACGTTCTTCGGTGCGAACGACGAAGACATGAAAGACGTGCCCTTCCCGATATTTTGCCTGCGGCAGAATGATTTTGGGGTTGGTAATGTTTTTGAGATAATAATCGGCAATTTCGCGCCGGCGGTTATTATCTTTATCCAGCAGCGGCAGTTTGACATCCAAAACAGCTGCCTGAAGTTCATCCATACGGGAATTTAATCCCTGATATAAGTTCTGATACTTTACTTTTGAGCCGTAATTGCGCAGAGCTTCAATTTTGGCCGCCAGTTCGTCATCATTGGTCGTTACGGCGCCGGCATCGCCTAACGCACCGAGGTTTTTGCCCGGATAAAAAGAGAAGCCGGCGGCATCGCCGAGATTTCCGGTTTTGCGGCCTTGCCAGACAGCTCCGTGCGCCTGAGCCGCGTCTTCAATGATTTTGAGATTATATTTTTCGGCCAGAATCCGGATTTTTTCCATTTCAACGGCCTGTCCGTATAAGTGAACTACCATAATTGCTTTGGTTCTCGGCGTAATAGCCGCTTCGATTAAATCGGGATTTATGTTGTAAGTCGCAATATCGGGTTCAACCAAAACCGGCGTACAGCCATTGTCCGAAACAGCCAAAACCGTGGCAATATAGGTATTTGCCGGAACGATAATTTCGTCGCCGGGCCCAAAACCGTAAGCCTTAACAATCAACCGAAGGGCATCCAATCCGTTGGCGACCGGAATAACATGCTTCACGCCGCAATAACGGGCAAAATCTTTACTGAATTGCTCATTTTCTTTGCCCAGCAAATACCAGCCGGAATCTAAAACACGTTTGACGGCAGCGTCAATTTCGGGGCGCTGACGCTCATTAATTTTATGCAAATCCAAAAATTTAATCATTTTAATTTTTCCTTTTGTTTTTAATCGGGCTTAAAGAATTTGCTGATGTTTTGATCAGAGCGCTCCTGTTTTTCCATCCAGGCATTGTAGTCTTTGGCAATATGCCCGAAATCCAGAGCCTGATACCCTTCGGAAGCCAAATCATAAGCCAGGACGGTTGCCGTCGGCCCGAGAATAATGATTACCATGCGATCTTGGGAAATTCTGCGAGCCTGTTCAAGAATGGAATCGTATTCGAAAAAGGCATCGCGGCTGGGCGCATAGATAAAGTCAAGAGATTTTGCATTGGCAAAAATATTGTGACGGAGCCCGTCCAATATTCCCTTTCCGCAGATAAGCGTCACGTCGTGCTGATCCCAAATTTTCATAATCCGCTGATAATAAGCACCAAAATCATAATTTTCGTACATCATGTACAATTGTGTGAATTCCGTATTATAATAGATTTTATCCAAATTACAGAATTTGAGAACTTGACGTCGATAATTTCCGCCACGCAATCCTAAAAACATCTGACAATGAGCAGATAGGTTTATCGGCATTCTGAAAATACAGCCGGGCGCACCGATCAGAATATTCGGATCATTGCTGACAAAGATTTCCTTTAGCCGCTGAGCCAACTTTGGATCAGCCTTTTGAAAAGGGATATCAGTTCCCTCCATCGACATAAATTCACCGTCGCCGAAGCGAGCAATGCTTTTGCCCGAACCGGTCAGCGCCGCAATGGTTTCTTCAGGAGATTTTATTTGAGGAATGCGAGTATGCGCCAGATCATACGGCAACATATAGGGCAAGTCCCCCAGAACTTTCAACAAGTCTTGGTTACTGACATAATCTTTACGAATGTTTCGCTTTAATAAAAATTCCAGATTTTTGAAAAAAATACGCAATCCCATTTTTTGTTCCTTAGTCAGGTTTGTAAAACCGGCCGATATTTCCCGGGGTTCTCGGCTGCCGGGCAATAAAGGCATCATAATCCTTAAAAATATGTCCGAAGTCTAATGCCTGATAGCCGCATAAGGCCATATCATAGGCTAGAACCGTTGCGGTCGGACCTAATATAATAATGACCAATCTGTTTTTGTCAATTTGCTTTGCTTGTTTCAACAGGTCATCATAACTGTCAAAAGCATTTTGTGACGGAGCATAAACATATTCCACTGAAGCAGCGGAATCAAATACATTATGCGTAATTTTATTCATAATACCTTGCCCGCAGATGATGGTTATGTCCCTGTTATTCCAGATTTGAGTCATTTTTTGATAATAAGTCTTGAAGTCATAATTTTCATAAAGCATATAGAGCTGCGTAAATTCTGCGCTGTAATAGGTTTTCTCAGGGGCGACAAGCTGCAGAACCTGATGGCGATAATGTGCCGACTTACAATAATAAAAGAGTTTTACGACAGGTAAAACAATTGAGGGAATTTTAAACAGACAAGAATGGCAAC
>CALXTG010000098.1 GCA_944391355.1 uncultured Alphaproteobacteria bacterium | reverse complement strand
CTTTCGGTGAATTTGCGCCGGCAAATGGCGGAAGCTAAAAGCAAAGTCGGCGGGCAGCTGATTGACGCATTGCAAAATCATTTTTTTTTTCGCTTGTTTAACGGTTTTGGTTATGAAAAAAACAGAGCTGAAAGACAACTCCGGGAAGAGAGTAAAATCACCGACAAATCCGTTACCGTTGAGGCATTGCAGTCGCAGGGAGAGAAGCTTTATTTCCAAATTGTTTATCTGCTGTTTCTGTTTTATACTTTTTATTTGTGGAAGACCGCCGAAATCAGTTCGGCGGATGTGGTGTTGATTTTTTTCCTGTTGCAGAATGTTTCTGATACGGTTTCTTTTTTGATTCACCGGGGGATTATCTACAGCGGTGTTTTGGCTGAAATACGCGCGAATCTCATTCCGTTTTCGCAGCCCCATGATATTCAGGACAAATCTGATGCGACGGATATAGCTGTCCGCAAAGGCAAAATAGAATTAAAAAATGTCGGTTTTGCCTATCAAAACGGCAAAACTTTGTTTAAGAATTTTGCTTTGACGGTTCCGGCGGGGCAAAAAGTGGGCATTGTCGGAATGTCGGGGAGCGGAAAATCGACGTTGATTAATTTGGTACAGCGCTTTTATGATATCAGCAGCGGCGAGATTTTAATTGACGGGCAGGATATTCGAAATGTTACGCAGGAAAGCCTGCATAAAGCGATTGCTTATGTGCCGCAGACTTCGGCTTTACTGGAACGTTCGATTGCAGAAAATATTGCCTATGCCCGGCCGAGCGCTTCAATGGCGGAAATAGAAGCTGCAGCCCGGAAAGCTTATGCTGATGAATTTATAAACAAACTTCCCAAAGGCTATCGGACATTGATTAATGCGCAGAATCAGTTTTCGGGCGGACAGATGCAGCGCCTGTCGATTGCCCGTGCTCTGCTTAAGAATGCGAAGATTCTTATTTTGGATGAGGCGACTTCGGCGCTGGACAGCGAATCGGAGTTTTATATTCAGAAGGCGATTGAGAATATGTTGCAGGATAAAACGGTTTTGGTGGTGGCTCACCGTTTGTCCACCCTGAAAAATATGGATCGGATTATCGTTTTGGAAAAAGGCCGGATTGTCGAAGATGGTTCTTTAAATGAGCTTTTGAGCCGAAGAGGAAAGTTTTATCAATATTGGACGTTGCAGAAATTGAAAAGGGATGATGATGAAAAATAGGTTACTTTTCAGTTTTATGAAAAAATATTACGGTCAGGTAAAATATACGCTGTTTGCCGTTTTGCTTATTTTGCCGGTAACAGCGTTACTCTCTCAGCTCGTGCCGTGGTATGTCAGTAAAATTATTACTTTAATCAATACGAATGTTGTCGATGAGCAGGTGTGGCAGAGCTTATTTTCAATGTTTCTGATTTTTTCGGCGCTGATGATTACCGGCACGTTATTGACTTTGGCGGTTATGTATCTGTTGCAGAGCCGGGTGATGCTTCCGCTGGGTATCAGTATCCGCAGGGATTTGTTTGTACAGGCACTGGGACAGCACAGAATTTTTTGGAACAGACATGATGCCGGCGATGTTTTCGGTAAAATCGAAAATTCCAGGCGTACCGTAGCGGCTTGGAGTTCAATCGGTGATTTTTTGTTGTCTTTTTATACGTCGGTTTGGACGTTAATTGTGATGTTGTTGTTGCTGGCAAAAATTTATGTGCCGTTTGCGGCGGCCTATTTATGCGGCACTTTCGTTTTGTTGGGGGTTTTTCACAGAATATCCGTTACGACCTTCAGGGCTTCGGCTCAGCAGGAAAATCTGTTTAATAGGGTTTTCGGACGCCTGGTGAATATGGTGAGTAATTATTTTGTCTTGAAGATGTTTGCCAGTACCGGAAGGGAACGTAAAAGGCTGGACAAAGATTATAGCGTTGCCTGTAAAGCCATGCAGAAAAATTCCTGGCTGCGGAACAGAAATCAGTTGTTTTTGGGAGTGGCCGTTATCGGGTTTGAATGTTCAATGATTGCTTATGCGGTTGTTTTGTGGGCTAAAGGAATTATACAGGTCGGTGATGTCGTTTATATTTTAAATACGGTTATGCCTTTGGGCGGAATAGTGAGTAATCTGGCCGGGATTTGGATGTTTAACCGTTCTCAGCTGTATAAGCTGCAAAATAATCTGACGCTTTTGAACGCGAAACCGGAAATTGAAGATGTTGTCGGCGCAGGAAAACTGAAAGTTACGAAGGGAGAAATTGAGTTTCGCAATCTGACTTTTGCCTACGCCGCCGACAAAACGGCGGTTGACGGTTTCAGCCTTAAGATTAAAGGCGGTGAAAAAGTCGGGATTGTCGGAATGTCCGGCGGCGGAAAAACGACTTTGCTTCATCTTTTGCAGCGGCTGGTTAATACGCCCGGCCAGGCGGTTTTTATCGATGGGCAGGATATTACGCGGGTTACACAGGAAAGCCTGCATAAAGCAATTGCCTTTATTCCTCAGGATACTTCGCTGTTTCACCGGAGTTTGGCTGAAAATGTCAGCTATGGAAAATTTAATGCCGCTAAAAGACAAATTGCGGCCGCGGCGGAAAACGCATATGTTAAAGAGTTTGCCGCAGATTTACCGCAAGGCTGTCAGACCCTGGTCGGTGATAAAGGCGTAAAATTATCAGGCGGACAAAGGCAGCGCGTCGGAATTGCCCGGGCGATTTTGAAAGATTGTAAAATTTTACTGTTGGATGAGGCAACTTCGGCCTTGGACAGCAAGTCGGAGAAATATATTCAGCAGTCATTGCAGAAACTGATTCGCAATAAAACCGTAATTACCGTGGCGCACCGGCTGTCGACTTTGAAGAAAATGGATCGGATTGTGGTTATGGAAAACGGACGGATTATTGAAGAGGGAACGCCGGCCGAACTTTTAAGGCAGCAGGGGAAATATAGCAAGCTATGGAATTTGCAAGCCTAAAAAAGATGTTTTAAAAATATCAAGCGTTTATCTTATAAGATAAACGCTTGATGTTCTGCCGTAGAGAACATTTATAAAAAAATATAAAGCAGTCCGAAATAAATCAGCCATACAACGATGATAATCAGGCTGAGAAATTTTATACACCAAAGACAGTCTTCCTTAGTTTCTTTGATTTTTTCTGCTTTTATCGGAACAATTCGTATGTTATCTCCCACAAAATGACGAAAGGACAGGCGAGGATACATAAAATTCGCCGGTTCGCAGGTTGTGTAGTGTTCTTCTCTGCTTGTCTGCGGATGATTATACTCTTTTACAAGTTCCAGAATCATCCCTAAGCAAAATCCCGAAACAGCCAACGGGATTATTCCCAAAAATAATATTGTTTCCATATATTTTGTTTTTATTGTTAATAATCGTTTTAATAATCTTTGAATGGCGAGATTATAGCACGTAATTATGTTTTGGTCGAGTAAAAAATAAGGACCGTTGCCGGTCCTTAAGTTAAAAGAGCTGTTCGCGGGTTTTGCGCAAGACAATTTTGGGAAAATCTTCCGCGACTTTGCCGAGGTGCCAGGCGTTGCGCGCCAAGAAAACCAGAGCGCCGTCATGGTCGGCAGCCAGATTCATATTGGAGCTGTCGCAGAATTTTTTGAGTTCGTTTTTATCGTCACATTCAACCCAGCGGGCGGTATAATACTGCGTCGGTTCAAAAATTACCGGAATGCCGAATTCGGTGCGGATACGGTCGGCAATAACTTCAAACTGCAGGGTACCGACCACGCCGACAATCCATTCCGAGCCGACATTGGGCTTGAAAATGCTGGCGCCGCCTTCTTCGGCAATCTGCTGCAAGGCAGCGCCGAGATGTTTGGATTTCAGCGGGTCAATCGAACGAATGCTTTTTAACAGTTCCGGCGCAAAGCTGGGAATACCGGTAAAATGAAGTTTTTCGCCTTCGGTAAGCGTATCGCCGATACGCAATATGCCGTGATTGGGAATGCCGATGATATCGCCGGGGTAGGCGTCTTCGGCAAGTTCGCGTTCCTGAGCCAGAAACATAACCGGGGTCGGAACTTTTAAGCCTTTGCCGGTGCGTACCTGATTTAAGGTCATGCCGCGTTTGAAGTGGCCGGAGCAAATGCGCATGAAGGCAATGCGGTCACGGTGTTTGGGATCCATATTGGCCTGAATTTTGAAAATAAAGCCGCTGACCTTCTTTTCATCGGGATTGACATCTCTTTCCTGCGCCGGGCGGGGACGCGGCGTCGGCGCCATGCGGTGCAGACCGTCCAGAACTTCTTTAACGCCGAAATTGTTGATGGCGCTGCCGAAAAAGACCGGCGTCAGGCTGCCGCTTAAATAACTTTCCAGATCAAAGGCCGGGCAGAGTTCTTTAACCATCATCACATCTTCGCGCAGTTTGGCAACCGCATGTGCCGGAAGCAGGTTGTCGAGTTTGGGATCGTCCAACCCTTTGCAGGTTTCGATTGTGGCGTTAATCTGCGATTTGTCGCCGGTTTTGTTCATGAGAATCAGCTGATCGTTAATGATGTCGTAACAGCCTAAAAAATCTTTACCCATGCCAATCGGCCAGCTGGCGGGAGTGACGTCAAGCGCCAGCGTTTTTTCAATTTCATCCAGCAGGCAGAAAGGATCTTGTCCTTCGCGGTCTAATTTGTTGATAAAAGTAATAATCGGCACGTCCCGGAGCCGGCAGACTTCAAACAGTTTTTTAGTCTGGGTTTCAATACCTTTGGCCGAGTCAAGGACCATAATGGCCGAATCGACGGCGGTCAGAACGCGGTAGGTGTCTTCGGAAAAGTCTTCGTGGCCCGGCGTGTCCAGCAGGTTAAAGGTGATGTTTTTATAATCAAAGGTCATCACCGACGAGGCGACGGAAATACCGCGTTCCTGTTCGACTTTCATCCAGTCGGAATGAGCCCGGCGGTTTTCGCCGCGGGCTTTGACCGCGCCGGCCTGTTGAATGGCGCCGCCGAACAGCAGCAGTTTTTCGGTCAGGGTGGTTTTACCTGCGTCGGGGTGAGAAATAATCGCAAAAGTTTTGCGTAAATTGATTTTAGCGGACATCTTAGTCTGCGTTCCGGTGCTCATATCCTCACGTACCCCTTTGTACGCTGCGGTATTGCGCTCCGTAGACGCAAACTCATCTGTCTCCCTAAAATCAATTTCCTGAGGAGTGTTGTTATTCATTGTTTTTACCTAAAAATATTAAAACGGGCTTGATACGTCGGGGATCAACGGTTGGGGCGCCGAATTTTCCACAGCTGCCTGAGCTGCCGGCTGTTCGTTGATTTCAACTTTGGTTTCGATGACTTCGGAAACTTTCTGAACCGGCGCCAGGGTTACGGTTGTCGTAACGGTCTTGGTTTCAGCAGGTTTGGCTGAGGCTTTGGGTGCCGGTTGCTTTTTGTTGATGCCGAGATATTTTTCAATAGCTTTCTTTTCCTGATCT
>CALXTG010000097.1 GCA_944391355.1 uncultured Alphaproteobacteria bacterium | reverse complement strand
CATAGTTATCTTTATAATGAAGATTTGCCGGGTAGCCTGAAAGAACTGTATAAAATGGCCTTTTTTATTCTTCAGGCACAATATTTTTTGCAACATGGTATTTATATTGCCACAAAAAAAGCTTTATTGCCTCTTCTGGCAAATGAGGAACAACGGATTCTTGAAACCTGTTTGTCACGAAACCGTATAAAGGATTATTCGCCGACGCAGGTTGACGAAGCTTTTGCCGCTCTGATTTCCTGGTGTTCAAAAATTATCACCAAATAAGTGACACCGCAGAACGGCGTTTAACTTCTTAATAAAAATTCCATTCGACGCTGCAGCCTTCCGACAGACAGTCGCAGGGAGCATTTTTCCGGCCGTTAATCACAAATCCGCCGAAATCTTCGCCCCAGTCCTGCTCGGTCAGTTTCTGACAAGCCGCTTCCGGAAGATTTTGATAACTAACGGAAAAACTGTTATAGTCATGCGAAATAATGACGCTTCCGCCAAAAGGGTTAATCAGTTTATCGTCCGTTTTATTTTTATACATATCACCGGGAACAATATTCAGCAGTTTGGAATTTTGGTTATTCAGTCCGGCATAATTTTCTTTGTCCTCAAAAGCTTCTCTGACATTTAGTTCAATTATCCGAATTTGATCGGCAGTTTTCTGAGTTGCATAGTTATTTTTTGCTTTTGCATAACCGGAAATAATACCAACGGATAAGAAACCGATAAGCGGTATAATAAAGGCAAAAGCAACATATTTGCGGCTTAAATCGTTATAGCGGGGATCTTCATCGACAACGCCGTATTTATTTGCACCGGGCGTCCCCTTTTTACAGAATAAGTAAAAAAGGTAAATTACGGCCGCTAAAATACCGCCGGGAATGATAACGCTTAAACTAAATCCAACAAACGGGGAGGGCGGCTGAGAAGAAACATTGCCGGCTGCATAATCGACAATCGCCCTGATTATGCTGATCAGAATACCAAATAAAATAAAAATCCAGGGAATACCAAGATACCAGCCGCTTTTATCAATATCGTGCAGCCTTCTGACGCCCAAGGCCAAGAAAGGAATAATGGTAAACAAACTATAAGCATAATATATTATATAAAAGGATTGGTCAAAAGCAGCGAGCAAAGCCAATACGACTGTAACCAAAGAATTGGTAAATATGAACGCCCAATAGTCATAACGGCTGGAACGTCCTGAAAAAACAAAATATTTATAGAAAAAATCAACATAAACGCTCCAAGGAGTTTTATTTTCAAAAGGCGGATTATTTTCTGCAGCCATTTTAATATTCCTTTTAGTAGATAGTAAAAAACTGTGACAACTATATTTTTAACATAATGACTTAAAATGGCAAGCATAATTCTCTGAAAAGATTCTTTAATGCGTGACAGAGACGATCCCGATAGAAAAATAACAAAAAAAGGAACCTGTTTAAGGTTCCTTTTTTAATTGGTGGGTGTGACAAGGATCGAACTTGTGACCCCTACGATGTCAACGTAGTGCTCATACCGCTGAGCTACACACCCGTTCAACACTTGTAATTGTTTACAATATTCATTTCCTTTTTGCAAGCAGTTTTTTTTATTTTTTACATTTAATTTTCCCGCGGATATTTGCTGTCGTTCTGTCATGTAAAATTTTCGGATATTATCAAAACGTTAATCTTTATCCTTTATGGTAAAGATGTAATTCACAAGGATACGAGTCGTGGTTAAGGAAATTAGCTTTAAAGTCGATTACAAAAAATATCGGATTACCGAGGAATGGAACTGTGAAAATCCTCAGTACCCGATTGTTTTGTCATCTCCGCACAGCGGGCAGGTCTTTCCTGAGGAATTTCTTGCCAACACCGGCCTGACCGTTAATGAATTACGCTCTTCCGAAGACAGTTTTGTTTCTGAAATCGTCAAACCCGCGTCAGACGCCGGCATTCCTCTGTTGTCGATGAATATTTCGCGGGCCTTTATTGACATCAACCGTGATAAAATTGAGATAGACGAGAGCATGTATTACGACCTGCCTCAACCTTCCGCCTCCTTGGGCAGCCGCCGCTGCCGGGTCGGATTAGGCGTAATTCCCCGCATCGTCTCCCAAAACCGCAATATCTATGACGGCCTGATTTCCTATAACGAAGCTATGGCGCGGATTAAAAATGTCTATGATCCCTATCATAAGCGTTTAAAACAGCTGGTCGACAAATGTCAGAAAAAATTCGGCTGCTGTCTGCTGGTTGATTGTCATTCGATGCCCTCGCAGATCTGCAATATCATGACCGAAGAAAAGCCGGTTGAATTCTGCCTCAGCACGCTGTTTGACCAGAGCTGCCCGCCGGAAATCTATGATTTTATCGGCCGGAAGCTGCAGGATTGCGGTTACCGCGTCGAATATAACCGTCCGTACTCCGGCGGATTCATAACTTTTAATTACTGCCAGCCCCGCCGCAGCCTCTATACTTTGCAGATTGAAATAAATCGTGCGACATATATGGACGAAAATGTGTATAAAAAAACAGCGGGTTTTCAGTCTGTTAGTGAGAATCTCAGCGAGTCGCTGGTCGCTTTGGGCAAAATTTTACTGGATTTTAAAAAATAGCTGTGTTATAACGCCTCTTGATTTTGATACTTATCGTGATTAATTAAGCTTCCGTTAAGTATTTTTATTTGTTTAATTATAAACTGTTTTGCCTTTATGAAGGGGTTTATATTTAAAGTTAACCAACCTCAGAACCGAGGTCATACATGTGTTGAGGCATGCTGGCCGTTATTTAGCCTCTAATCAAACGGAAATTGGCACATTTGTTGCATAAGGGATGTTTGTGGCAGTTTTGAGGGAACAGAGGGATGCGTTTGAACGTATCAAATTTTTTAATGTTTTTGTTAGTATTGCTGATGTTAATTCAGCCTGTACAAGCTAAAGCTTACGTTGCGGAAAGTGATGTTGCGGCGCTTTGTACGAATGCCACTCAAAAATTTGAACAGAAATATCAAATAAAAGAACACTTATTAACCACTATCTCCAGTGTAGAAACCGGCAGATGGAATCCGAAGCTGAAGCGCAATACCGCTTGGCCCTGGACAATTAATGCTCAGGGAAAAGGGCGCTTTTTTGCGACTAAAGCCGAAGCCGTCCGTGAGGCCAAACGCCTTATTGCCAGCGGTGTAAAAAGTTTTGACGTCGGCTGTATGCAGATTAATATGCTTTATCACGGGGATGCTTTTGCAAATATTGAAGAAGCTTTTGAACCGGAAAAAAACGTTGAATACGGCGCTAAGTTTTTAAAAAATCTCTATTCCAGCCGCGGTAAAGACTGGATGAAGGCTGCCATGGCTTATCACTCCAGCGTTCCGAGCAAAGCCCAGCGTTATAAAAAGAGAATTGTCTCTGCCTATGAAGTCGTTAAACAGGCGCAGAACAGCAAAGCGGCATCGGCTCGTCTCTTTGCCGAAAACAGTCGTCCTGCTCCGGTTAAGGCAGCCGCCGAAAATCCGGCGCGCAAGTCGGCTCTGGCAGTTAAAAATGCCATTGACCGCAATCGCAAGGCAATTGCCGCCAACCAGTGGCGAGAAGCTAAATTGGCCGAATACCGCCTGAGCAAGAATAACTGAGAGGATTAGGCATTACCTGCTGATGAGATGACAGACTTTCCTGATGAGACCGGCCTTTATTGGCAAGCCCTCGGCGGCAATAATATCGACCAGATCAGCGGACACTGTTATCAGTATACCGATATTATTTCTCACAATCGGAAACTTGAAGCCTCTACGTTAATTGTCGATATCGGCAAATTTGATAATCATCAGGCCTTAAATGTTCCCGGGTCTTCCGCGGCGGTTCCCGATGTCAGGGAGCTGCTGACCGAAGCCCGTTGGAACCTTAAGGCCGTTTTTTTGACTCATTCCCATCCGGATCATTTGAACGGTATTGTCCATTATTTAAAAGCAGGATTCCGTCTGCCCGATTTATACGGCGGAAAATATACCTTTATGATTCTCGAGCAGCTTTATGATGAATTTGAGGTTCCGGCCGACTGCCGTCCGCAATGTCATATAATTCGTGACGGAGATAAAATAAAAATCGCTTCTTTTGTCATTGAGGTTTTGGCTTCGTCTCATACTTGCTTTGACAGTTTCGGGTTGGTTATCAGCACCGCGGACACAACGATTTATCATACCGGCGATATGAAAATCGATAACAGCACCTGCTTCCGCAAACCGACCAATATTAAACGCCTGAGGGAGCTGTCGGCGCAGATAGACTGCGTCGTTGCCGATTTTTACGGCATTTATGATGACGGTTTTGCCGTAAAAGAAAGCAGCACCTATAAAAAACTTGTCGGCCTGATAAAAAAATCCGGCCGGGAAAAGATTTTTCTGCCGGTATATCCGACTCATCCGGAAATGTATCTGATTGCCTTTTTGGCCGCGCTGAAACTGCGTAAGAATGTAGTCTTTTTCGGCAACCCCGATTTTTACGGCTATCTGCGTTTGATAATGGATTACGGCATATCCTTTGACAAAATGGCCGCCGGCCGCATCAAAGTCATTTACAGCCATGATCGCGAAGAAATTAAAACCCTTGATGAAAATTATGTCGTCATCGGTACTTATAACCATGTCTCCCTGGCTTTTGACGCCGATCGCCGCAACAGTTTCGGCATAATTACCGCCAAAACCTTTTTCAATCCTTTTAAGGGGCAGCTCAATGCCCATAATATCCCCTTTGTTACGGTTGATGATTATCCGGAGCTTCAGGGATTCGGACATGGTTTTCTCGGAGATTATGAATACCTGAATTCGCTTTTGAACCAACCGGTTTTTATCCCGACCCATTGTCCGGTCTTTGTCATAGATAATTTTCGCGAACTGGCGGCTTTTATCGGCATCAGGCTTATTGACAACACCCCCTGTAATGGTGAATTATATAAAATCAGCGGCCGGGAATGTCGTCTGCTGCGCAGGCAGCCCGCAAATTGGCTGGTGGTTACCTATCAAAATAACCTTGCCTGCCTGACGGCTGTTCCGCAAAAGGCGACTTCCGGAGTGGGTTTTCTCAAACGCACCATCAGCAACCGCCGCTGCCGCCGCCGTTTCAAAATTTATTTACACGCCCGCAGGAGAGCAAAGAATAATGCAGATAAAAAAATTTGAAAAAGAATATGACGTTAAAAGCTATGAATGTGACAAAAACGGCGGCTTGCGGCTGCTGACGCTGATGAATATTTTTCAGGACATCGCCGACAGCCATGCTTCCGCTCTCGGTATCGGAATAGAACATTGTCTGGCACACGGATTGGCGTGGATTGGTTCTAATTACATCATTAATATCGAGCGCCTGCCGCAGTGGCACGAAAAAATCCGCATCGTAACCTGGCCGGCGGTTGAAAAGAAAATCGGCGCCGTTCGCGATTTTTTGGTCTTTGATGAAAAGGGGCTGGTGATTATCCGCGCTTCCAGCCAGTGCGTTCTAATAAATTATGAAAAACGCCGTCCGGTTTCTCTGCGCGACAATCTGCCCGAATATCATATTATTGACGAGCGGGCGCTTTTTACGGATTTCCCGAAGATTGAAGATTTTGAAGCGGTTGATTTTCAACGCTGTTTTGCGATTCGTTTTGATGATATTGATATCAACAATCACGTCAATAATTCCGTTTACCCGCTTTGGGCCAGCGAGGCAGTTCCCGCACCGTTTCGTCTGTCTCACCGCCCCGAAACTTTGGAAGTCGCTTTTAAGAAAGAGGGATTGTTCGGCGAGGACGTAAACGTTCTGACCCGGCTGGACGGTCTGACCTCGCTGCACAGCATTCAGGCGCAGAGCGACGGCCGCGAACTTGCCAAGGTAAAAATCGTGTGGAAAGAAATCTGAAATCTAAGCGCTGAGATGTTCAATCAAAACTTTGGCCCCGAGCAGAATTAACACAATTCCGGCGCCGATTTCCAGATATTTGGTCGGAAGCTTTTGCAAACAACAGCTCAGACGAAAGCCGATAACGGTATTGATAAAGGTTATAAGGCCGATAAGCGCCGCTGCCGTCCAGATTGACACATTGGTAAAATAGAGCGTTACGCCGGCGACACAGGCGTCAATACTGGTTGCGATTCCTATCATCAGCAGAGTTTTAAAATTAAGGCAGCTTTCTTTGCCGTCATCTTCTTTTTGCGGCGTAAGGGCATTGCCGATAATATTCAAACCCAACGCCAAAAAGACCAGAAAAGCAATCCAGTGGTCAAAAGCCTCAATATAAACATGCACCGACTTTGTGCCCAGCCAGCCGATAACCGGCATAACAAACTGCCCGATTCCGGTTGCGGCCGCCAGCTTCAGCGCATTAACAACCGGCCGCTTTCTGAAAACCAAACCGTAAGAAAAAGCAGCGACAAAAGCGTCTACCGATAATGCCAACGCCAGCAATATAATATCTGTTCCGTTCATACCCGGTTTGTTAGCATATTATCCGGCTGATTGCAAGCCCGGAACCGGTAAAAATTTGCGGTAATCTGCCGCTTGGGTTACTGATTTAAAATCTGAATATTTCCGGCGGCAATCCGGCCGCGATCCGTGTAGGTTTCAAAGCCGATACGCTGGCCGTCGAACAAACGGCGCATGCCGATTCTTTCCAGCTGGGTAACATGAACAAAAACATCTTTGTTTTCATTATCCGGCTCAATAAAACCATAGCCTTTTTTAGCATCATACCATTTAATTGTACCGTATTTCAATTTTTATTCTCCGTATAAGACATTTGATCAAGGTTGTAAAATATACAAAAAAGAATATAAAGAGTTTTAAATGAGTTGACTATTACTTATTTTTCGTTATCGGTTATCGAAAAATTCGATATCTTAAAGATAAATTAAATTTTCCGGGCTAAGGCTGAAGACAGACTGAAACAGGAGAAAATGATGCAGCAGGACTTCTATATTTTCCGCCACGGCCAGACTGACTATAATCTGGAGCATCGCTGGCAGGGCTGCGGGATAGATGCGCCTTTAAACGAAACCGGCCGCAGCCAGGCTTTGGCTCTGGTTCCGAAGCTGGCGGAAAAAAAGCTGGAGATAATTTATTCCAGCTGTCTGCGCCGAGCTGCGGAAACGGCGGATATTGTTGCCCGACAGCTCAATCTGCCCCGGGTTTTTTGCCCGGATTTGCGCGAAATTTGCCTCGGCAATGCCGAAGGCTTGCGCGCAGATGAGGTTGAAGCCCGCGATCCCGAATTTTTCCGTTGTTGGATGAGTCCTGATCCGCAATATGCCGCTCTGGCTTTTCCGGGCGGCGAGAGCAAACTTGAAGTGCGCCGCAGAATGTTAAAGGCGTTGGAACAAATTGCCGATAATGCGCCGCAGTTCAATTGCTTCGGGATTGCTTCTCATGAAGATTCGATTTTGCAGCTGTTGGAGAATTTCGGCATTTCATTGCCGCATATTGCCAATACTTCCCTTTATCATCTTGTTCGCCGGGACGGCCGCTGGGAATTGGGCGATTAAAAAACCCCGCCGGAGCGGGGTTGAAAGCTTTATGAAATATATTCAAATTCTTTTTTCAAGTCTCTTTCGAACATACTGCGGATTGTCTGTTTAATATCGGCATTTTCGTAAATGACATTATACAGAGCCTGTGAAATCGGCATATCGATTCCTTTTTCGTCGGCAATCAGCTTGACCGCTTTCAGGGTTGCGACACCTTCGGCCAGCTTGCCAAATTTTTCGCCGCGGGCAAATTTTTCGCCGAAAGTGCGGTTGTGGCTGTGCGGAGAAAAAAGCGTCGCTTCATAGTCGCCGAGATGCGCCAGGCCGTAAGCCGAATGCGGATTCCCGCCGAAGAATTTGATAAAGCGGCCGACTTCTATCGGAGCGCGGGCCATCAGAGCGCCTTTCAGGCCGTACCATTCAAGGCCGTCCAAAATCCCGGCGGCGATTCCGATAACATTTTTCATGGCCGCGCCGATTTGATTGCCGATCAGGTCGGCGCCGTAATACAGGCGGATTAATTCACTC
>CALXTG010000096.1 GCA_944391355.1 uncultured Alphaproteobacteria bacterium | reverse complement strand
CTTTAGGGAGCAGCTCAGGTATCCAAAACCTAATCTTCATATTAAAATAGTATAAACTATCCGTATCAGGCAGGAATAATTTTGAAGCCGGATAAAACCAACCTCTCATCATATAAATTTTGCCGGTCTCTGTTTGCGGAGGAGCAATAACCGTTATACAACGGGTAATTCCTTCAACAGTAATTTCTCCCTTAAAGCAAAGTTCCTCAACGCTTTTATCTAATATTAAATAATAGCGCCGTTTCTTAGGGCGGGTCTCTTTATCTAATATTTTTATTATTAAAGTTTGAGCACCGGAACCCAATCTTTTAATAATTTTCATATTCTCCGAAGCGGCCAAATAACATTTTACGCCCCAAATACACAAGATACTTCCAAATAATAATCCAATCATAATTCACATATTTATTAGTAGTTTATTTTTTTATACAACAATATTTGTCTTTTTCAAGACTTTTTGGAGTTCGCAAACCGTAACTGCGACGGACTTTTAAGTTCATTAATCAAAAATCAAATGGTAGGAGATATCCGGGGCATCATCAACCGATGACGGTAAATTTTTCCATAATTTAAAATGTAATTCAGCCGGCAGTTTTTTGACATAAAACTCATATCCCGGCTGAGGCGGGGAATAATTATTACAACCGCCGATTTCCTGGCAGACATTCTTTCCCAAATGGTAATATCCTCCGGTCTGAATGACCGTATTTGTTACGTTTCTGGCCTCTTTCCACAAAAAACTGCTGCCGGTTTCATCCGCTTCCTGAGGTGCCTCAACGGCAAAAACATAATTATATCCGAGGTCACGGGCATTGGCATCCATTAACGAAGCATTATAATAGCTTTTGTTTTTTTGCAAAAATGCAGAATAATCAATCCGGGCGGTAATCAGTTTTTTGTCAGCGTCATAACTTGCCGTGTAAGGGATAAGATAGTCAACCGGCGAACATTCTTTGCCTTTATTATAAAAAGCGTAATTTAACACTTCTAAATGCAATAATAATTCAGGATTCAAAATTCCCAGACTTTCCCGGGACGGACCTTTGGCTATGTTATAATTGCCGTCCATACCGTGGCAGGATATTTCATAGGCGCTTATCCACGGCGCTTTGTCCTCAATTTGAAAAACTTTGGGATTGGGGGAATAGACTTTTCCCAACAGCTCAAACAGAGGCGATGTTTCGACCGCCACTTCCCTTTTCAACAGAATCGTATCCGCAGACAAACCGCTGAATTCCTGCAAGTCAGATAAGAAGAAAGAAACCGGCGCTGCCGCGGAATTTGCAAGCGTAAAACAACAACAAAAACAAATCAGCAAAAATTTTTTCATACAGACATTCCTTTCTACGGCCAAGGTCGTTATTCTTTTATATTTACAGATGATTCTAGGGAACACCGGTAAAAGAAGATTTAATGTCGGCAAAATATTTGCTACCGATCTATTTTCCGGCGGATCTTTTGCCCTCCTTCTATTTTCTGTTTTACTTTTTTCTGAAATACGGTAAATTATATTAAACTTTAAAAGGAATAATTTATGAAGAAAGTTTTTGCCGTATTTGTTTTGTTAATATTTTTTTGCGCATGCAAGCCAAATAAAGCCGACGAAACAGAGATTGCCTGGGATACAACTCGTTATGAGTTGTATGATGAGTTGCTTTTCGGCCGATTTTATCATACTGCCCGTGTTTTTGTATTTAACTGGCTGGAAGAGCAAAATGCCCAGGAACCAATTATTGAAACAGATATGGTTTTTGGCCTGATTGATGTTTTTCCGCTTAAAAGCCATGTTATTACCATGATGAAACAAACGGATATGCGAAACCGCGATGAATATTCCGAAAAAGTAATCAGACCAATTTTAGATGCCGCAAAAGAAGCTGACGCTAAAATTCCTGACAAAGCGGAAAGCCGGGCGGCGTTGGTATATTACATCATGTTCCGTCCCCAAATAAAATATCAGGGAGTGACTGATGAACCGAAGGAAATAGTCGATGAGGCTCAACATGCGGCTTTGACCAGAGTTAATTTTAAATATTGGTACCCCAAAATTCGTAAATGCCTTGATGAAGAAATAAGGAAAAAAGAGGCTGCCGGCCAAGAGGTTGATGTTTTGCCGATATTGGAAGATTGTTCAACTGAGTACAGTGCGGCAGTCTCCGAAGAGGTTGAAAAAATTATTTCTCAAATAAAACAAGATAATGATATTCAATAAAAGCACCGATAATGTTTGCTTCATATTTTGAAAATAAAAAACCTGTTTATAATAAACTGTCCGCTTTCGGCTTTGTTAAGCAGGAATCTGGGTTTACCTATTCTGTTCCGGTTGTTGACGGGCAGTTCTGTTTTACGGTCTGCGTAAACAGCGACGGAAAAGTCATTACCAATCTGACAGATACGGCCTCGGGCGAAGCTTATACCTTACATCTGGTTCCGGGGGCGGTCGGCGCCTTTGTCGGCAGAATCAGAAGCGAATGTCAGGATATTCTGCGGCAAATAGCCGAACAATGTTTTGAAACGGATATTTTTAAAAGTCCCGTTACCCGCCTTGTTTTGCAATATGCCGAACAAAAATACGCCGACCGTCCGGAATTTCTGTGGCCCAAATTTTCCAATAATGCCGTTTTGCGCCGCCAAGATTGTCAAAAATGGTATGCGGCAATTTTGACCGTTTCAAAACAAAAACTCGGGCTGGCCGGTGATGAAACCGTCGAAATCATTGACCTGAGGGGTAAGCCGGAAACAATTGTGACACTTATCGACCGGAAAAAATATTTTCCCGGATATCACATGAATAAAAAGCATTGGTTTACCATTTGCCTTGACGGTTCGGTTCCCGTTGAAGATATATTTAACCATCTGGACGAGAGTTATCTTCTGGCCCGGAAATAGTTATTTCCATTGCAAAGCTGTTAATTATCCAAATAAGAGGCATTGCGGTTGATTGTATAAATCTGCCGCGGATTAAAACGATTATAATAGACGTAGATTACATTTGCCAGACGGTCGCCGCTCCAGGGATCAAAGCTGCCGATAACCTGCCGCTGCAGATTAGCGGTAAAGACCGAGCGCAGCGTATTGTCCAGATTCATGCTGAAATCGGAAGCAAAATCCGGACTGGAAATTAAATTCATGGCAATAATCCCGTTATCGCGAAGATGATTTCTGACCCGTAAAAAATATTCTCTGGTAACCAGATCCAGCGGAATGACACGCGTTGAAGAATAGGTATCCAAAATTATCAGATCATATTTGTTTTTGTCTTCCTTAAGAAACTGATTAGCGTCCTGAACAACAAATTTTTTATTCCCGCCCAGTTTTTTATTCAGAAAATATTTTTCCGACAGCGGCAAAAGTGTTTTATCGACGTCAACATAAGTATAATCATTGACATCATCATCTCGTCCGAGCGTAAAACCGCCGGCGCCGAGTACCAAAATCTGCTTTTTTTCTCCGGCAGGAATTGTAGCGAGAAAATTTTCTTCAATATAACGGATATAAGGAAACATCAGATTTTTATCCGCAGAAATTTTTGATGACGAGCTGCCGTTGACCGCCATAAATTTTGACTTGCCGCCGTCAACATCAAAAATCGAAATTGTTGAGACCGCGTTATCTTCGACAATATAGAAAAGATTATACAGCAATGCACCGCGGTTTAATAAAACCGCTGTCAGCAAAATCAGCCCCGGCCAGTATAAATTCAGAGATTTACTTAAGACAAAAGCCGCCGCCAGGCAAAGAAACACAACCGTTACAATCGTATAATTAACGCCGATCAGCGGCATAAGCAGCAAGGTTGAGACAACTGACCCCAGTACCGAACCGACGGTATCGACAGCCATCAGTTTTCCGGTAAAATTACGGTTATATTTGTGCAGATAACGGCTCAACAGTGAGGTTATCAGGCCGAAAAGCCAGGACGGGTAAGACAGCAGCGCCAGACAATAAATAAATGTTTTTAAGACATTATTATCAATATCCAGCCAGTCGAGCAGCGAAAAATACAAATAAATCAAAACATAGCTGGCAGCCAATACGACCCATAAGGCCAAAACATAAAAAGCATTAACAACGGTCCGGCGCACCGCTTTCTTCGCCAGGGGAAAAACTGAGCCGGCGTAATATCCCCAGGACATAAAAGCCATAATGATACCGATAATTATCGAAGCGGTAACTGCGGTTGCGCCGACAAAACTGCTTAACTGCCGAATGACAATCAATTCCAGGGATAAACTCGAAAAACCGCCGATAAAAATAGCCAGCAGCAATACCGTTTTCAGACGCCGATTCATTTTTTCTCCGTACACAGATATTTTTTTATTTCCCAATTTCAAAGAAAAGTCAATTGCCCGCAACATTTGTCCGCAAAGACTTGTTTGCCGTTTGTAAAAAATCCCGGAATTATCCGGGATTTTTTACGGTAATAAACAATTCGGCACTTTTGCCGGGAGGCTTTATTTTTCAGTTTCCAACAGAGCCTGCATGGTCGAAGCGGAAAGGATATTGTTTTTTACCATGTTTACCGCGGGGGTTTGTTCTTCCTGCGGCTGGAGAGCTTCTTTTTGTGCTTCAGCTCGGGCTTCGGCTTTTGCTTCCGCGGCCTTTTCCTGAGCTTCTTCCAAAATTTCTTCCAATAAGCTGGTTTCTTCCGAAGTATAGGTTGACGACGTGTTGCCGCCGACGGCAGAAATATCTATTGTCATATTTCATTCCTTTTGCTGTGATTAAACTTTGTTGACGTGAGAAGGCTGTTCTTGGTCCCGCAGACATAATACTATGGAGGAAATATACTGGACCGGCGCTACTGTATTGATTAAAAAACAGAAAATTAAAAAAAAGATTAATTTTAAATAAAAATTCTGCCG
>CALXTG010000095.1 GCA_944391355.1 uncultured Alphaproteobacteria bacterium | reverse complement strand
AACAATTTCCAATGTTTGGGAAGGGAATCTTGACCGTGTTTACAGCAACACCCATTACATCGTTCTCTCGGTGCCCGATCGTCAGGACAACCTCAAAGATTTGAACTATGCTTCTCAGGCTTTGCTGGCAACTTTGAATGATTACGGCGTCAAAACGCTTTATGAAACCGAGGATAGTCCTGCCGAAGACAGCCCGCTCAGCGTATTTTCCAAAATCTGCAGCCCGATAACCAAACCTTTGCCCAAAGTCCGCGGCGCCGAAGGTTCGCAGATGAATGAGCTCCTGACCGCCGAACATATCCATTTTACCGGCGAAGAAGGGCTGATTCGTTTCTTTTCCGGCGATAAGGAAAAATTTGAAATTGTTATGGGAATTCGCAATTCCGGCGATTACATGGATGAATCGATGGTTGCCTCGCTGCTGGCCATTGACTGCGAATTGACCCTGCTGCACAACATCAAACCGCTGTTTAAGCCGCACGCCCGCGCCTTGTTGATGCAGCAGCAGCGCATGGCCGCCATTACCAGCTTTTCGCCCGATGTTATCAACCAATACAGCGAAGCCTTGTCCTCAATTGAAGACAGCGATGCCGATTATCAGGCGCTGACTCAGTATGCGATGTCGATGATTATCCGCGGCGACAGCAAAGAAGAAATTGATTTTGCCGAAAGCGAAGTTCAGCGTATCTGCCGTTTGTTCGGTGTTACGCCGGTTCGGGAGGGCTGGGTTGCTCAGGCGACTTTCTTCAATCAGTTTCCGACTTATGAAACTTTTCCGCGGACCTATCTGTATTTGTCCCGTGTGGTTGCAACCGCGCTTTCTTTTGAAAAGCCGTCGGAAGGCTTCTCTAAAAGTGACTGGGGTAAAGGGGCCATTTCGGTTTTCCGCACCACTGCCGGTTCGGCTTACAAATTTCAGTTCCACGTTTCGTCTGAAGATGCGGCCGTGGCTCACTGCTGTATTATCGGTCCGACCGGACAAGGTAAAACAACCCTGTTGACCTTTTTGGCCGGGCAGGCAATGCGCCATCGCGATTTAAAGGTATTCTTCTTTGACCGTCACCGCGGTGCCGAAATTTTTACCCGTTCTATCGGCGGCGCCTATATCGGTTTTGACGGCGATGAGAAAAACGTTTCGATTAACCCCTTTGACTGTGCCAATAACGCGACCAACCGCGCCTTCCTGCGCCGCTGGATGAAAGCGATTACGCTGGTTGATGACGCCCTTTCCGAGAAGGAAATCGCCCGCGCCGTTACCACTGCTTTCGATTATCTGCGCCCCGAAGAACGGATTATGACCAACCTCTACAAAAGTTGTTTTTCGCCGACCGGGAATATGCGCCGCGAGTTATTTAAATGGGTTAACCCCGATCAGTACGGTAATATTTTTAACGCCCAGAACGATAGCCTTGATTTGAAAAGCAAACGATTTATGGCTTTTGACTTTACCCATATTTTCGAAGATGAAACTCTGGCTCCGGCGGTCATCAGTTACATTATGCACCGAATTCAGTCCGAAACCGGCGAAACCGGTGCGCCGTCGCTGATTATGATTGATGAAACGGCGCCGATGTTAAAGCACCCGATGTTCCGCGACTATTTTGTTATCGGTTTGCAGGAAGGTCGTAAAAAACGCCAGGCCTATCTCTGCGCTTTCCAACAGCCGAATATTATTGATAAACTAGGGGTCGGCGAGGTTATCCGCGGTCAGTGTCAGACGGTTATCTTCTTCCGCAACCCGCAGGCTATGCCTGAAGACTATGTAAACTGGAACTTAACCAAAAGCGAAACCGACTTTATTTTCGGTAAGTCCTACCGCGATTTTCCCTATGCTATTCTGCTGTCGCGTCCGGCTACCGGTGAATCGGTTATTCTCGATGTCGATTTAAGCGGCTTAGGTCCTTATCTGAAGCTGTATAACTCCGGTCGTAAGAATGTGCTGCTGGTTGAAGAATTGATTAAAGAATACGGAGAAGAAAACTTTGTTCCGCAGTATCTGAACATTGCTTAAATTAATAAAAAGTTCATAAAAACCGAGGCTTTTCTATGCTATTATTAAAGATAATGACACATTTATCCGGAGGTGTGAAATGAGAATATCAAAGTCCATGCTTATAACGCTCGGTATTTCCGTCCTTCTCATTTCATGGGCCGGTTTGGCGCATGAGCAGTTTCCGGTAACCGACCCGAGTTCTATCGCCCAAGCTGTTAAAGCCAATGTCAACTATTTGCAACAGCTCAAACAGGTTCAGGCCGCCGCCGGAAGTTCCGAGGGGATCGGCGCCGCCATCGGTAAGGCGAGCAGCTCATTCAGCGAATATACCGGCCAGCTTGAAGAACAAAAAGCCAAGCTGGAAAAGAAAAAGGCTAAATATGAAAAGCGCAAAGCTCAACTCGAAAAACGTAAGGCTCAGCTTGAGGCGGCCAAGAAAAGAGTTGAAGACGCCAAGAAAAAGGCTGAAGGTTACAAAGATAAATTTGACTCTTATAAAAATACGGTCGATACTGCCGTCAACACCGCCAAAAATGCCGGCAATATCGTTGATGCTGTCAAATCAGGAGATTTTGAAGGCGCTGCCAAAATGGCGGAACAAACGGCCAAAGATGCGCAGAATGTCGCTAAAGATGCCCAAAATCAATATAAGGATATGGGAAACACTGCGCGGGATTTGAAATCTGATGTCAAATCGACGACGCAGGATTTCAGTCAGGATATGAAAAATGTTTCCGAAGAGCAAAACAAAAAAATTGAAGCGGCCGATCAAAAATATCAGCAGGAAAAACGCGAGTATAAAGAACTTAAAAAAGAAAATAAAAGCTTCCGCAAGCGCCCTAATGTCAGTTTGGCGCCGCTTGATAATATTTCCGGCCGGGCGGTTTATGCCTCAAGCGAAATGCTGATGTTCGGACAGGCCGGGGTCTATACCGGCACCACCGAAACCAATGTCTTTATCTTTCCCGATGCTTTGGCCGAGTTTTGCGAAATCAATGCCGAAGATGTCAAAGAAGAAGGGGTTATGAGCAAATGTCTTTATAAGCTTCTTGAACTGAAAAACAGCGAAGATATGGCCTTAAAACAGAAGGCCGTCGATATCTGCCGTCTGGCTCACCAGCAGTTTGTTGTTGCCGGTATTGAAGAGGCGATTCTGGCGAAAAAGAACCTTTATAACTTTGAAAAAGACACGCTGCCCTCGCTGATGGAAAAAAGCAAATCCGCTAATGATGAACGGCTGCTTTTTGGTTCGTTGAGCGCCATAGATACCGAAAACGTCAACCTGCTCAACAGTATGGCAATGAATTATGCCACGCAGTCAATGCTGTCGGCTTTTAAGGATTTCTGCGACTTGGAAGTTCAGCAGGAAACAGACATAGATAATTAGCGGGGGAATGCGGCATGAAAAGCAAATTTTGGATATATCTTTTTCTGGCCTTGGCCGCTTTCCGGCCGTTGCCGGCATCCGCCCAAATCAAAGATGCCGCCGACAAGGTTTTAAAAACTTTGGAAGACGCTGCGGCAAAAGCCTCTGAGGCCTTTAAACAGGTAGGCGCCGTTCAGGACGAAATCAACAAGGTAAAAACCGGAGATTTCGGCATTAACCTCGGCCCATTTGTCGATTTGAAAGAAAATTTTATCAAAAAGAAAAAACTTGATCCCTTCAAGACCCCGTCTTACGCACAGAGAGACGATGCCATGGCCGAAGCGATCGGGGATGCTTTGCTGCCGGTTTACGGGCAGGGCGGCGATACCAAGGCTTCGCAGCAGCAGAACCTCAATAATCTGCTGGTTCAGCATAATAATGCCGCGGTTCTCTATTCCCGGGCTTTGGCAATGCGGGCTGCCTTGGCCGAAGAATACAAAAAGAAACCCAAAAAAATAAATCTCAAAGACGGTATGGCGGTTTTACAGGCTGCCAAGGCCTATTCCGAGCAGATAAATCTGCGGATCGTCGACATTGCCAATCTTGACGCCGCAACCTCTGATTTGGATAACAGCCGCAATCTGATGTCGCAGAACTACTATAATATGCTGGTCAAAGCCAAAGAAGGCGGCGTTGACACTTCGGGAGACGAAATATGATAAAGCTTTTTTCGATAGTTTTATTTGCCGCCGCGCTGCTTTTTTCCGGATCCGCGCAGGCCGTTATTACCTTTGACGTTGCGCAGGGAGCCGGTAATGTTGTGACCTCTATCAGCGACATCGTCAAGGAAGGCGGCGAAAAGCTGAAAGAGGTCAAAAAGAAATATCTCGGCGATACGATGGGCGACGGAACCGAGGGCGGTAAAGCCTTATCTAAAATAAAAGAAAAACGCAAACAATATAAAGAAGCCAAAAAGGCGCTCAAAGACGCCAAGGACAATCCGCGCGTTAAGGCCGCTCAGGTCAGCGCTCAATTGGCGGCCGTACAAAAACAAATTAAAGAAACCGAAAATATGATTAAGGATATCAACACTGCCAATGACGAAGATTTTGCCGCGGTGGAAAGCAATATTAACGGCCAGATTAAAGTTTATGAAGACAATAATGTCACGCTGCGCGGCATGATCGCCGAAAATCCGGCACAGGCCGAAGAACTGGAGAATTATATTGCCGGAAACAATGCCCAGATTTCCGCTTTGCAGCAGTTGCTGAATCAGACCCGCGAGCAGGGAAATAATGAAATTTCTCAGGCAATTGCCCCGTTAAATGAAAAATTGCGCGCGTTAAAACAGCAGCAGCGCGAATTGGCCAACGAATTATCGCAGTATGTGCAGGATTCTTTGCCGGAATCTGCCGATTCGGGAGAAGTCCTGAATGCCGCCGCCGATGCGGTATTTATTGCCCCGGGCGATCCCGAAGATGTTGAGGCAATCGACCGTATCCGCCGCGCCCGCCAGCTCGAGCGCCGCAATCAGCTGATTAATAACTTGGAAACCATCGCCGCGCTTAGACAGGAGTTTGAACCTTTGGCCGAAGAAACTCAGGAAACCAAGTTAAGCGGGGATGTGGCCGATTCCGCGGCCGGCAATATCGGGTTGAATACCGCTGTCAAAACCGCGGTTGTCAAATTCTTTTACAACTATGCCAAACAGCAGGTTACCACGCTGAAAAAGGAAACCGCCAAGGAATATGCCGCCAGCGCCGAATTTAAGCGCGGCGATCCCGAGCGCGATATCGTAACCTTTAATCTTGATGATTATAAGTATAAACTCCCTAAAGGGGTGGAAGGATGCGCCGATGTTAAAAAATAAGCTGACTTATTACGTCTTTCTGCCGGTTGTGGTTCTGTTGGTATTATGCAGCGCCAAAGCCCATGCCTTGTTTAATATTTTCAAATTCGGGGGAGCAATTCCCGTTGTCGGCGCCATTGAAATTCCGACCGAAACGATTCGTCTGGTTCAGGGCTACGTTTCGCAGGCCACGGCGCTGAAAAACCAGGTTACCGACGAATATGTCAATAATGTCAAGTCCAAGAAAGACAGCTATTCCGGAGAATTTTCCGGCCGCATTAATAAAAAGCCGATTAAAGGCTCCAAAACTCTGGCCAAAAGTAAAATTGCCGATATTGAAGATCCGGCTTCGATAGAAGATGCGCTGACGGTTCTGTTTTTCAGATATCCCACCGATGACAATAATGCCCGCAACGCTTACCGCAAAAAAGCCGTAGCTTTTTATGACGATACGGTTCTTGAGGCCTATGCCGCGTCCCGCCAGCTGGATAAAAGGCTGGAAGAAGAGATCAAGCCGCTGGTTGACAAACTTCCGGATACTCTGGTTGTTTCCGGTGAAGACGGCGGAGAAACGCCGGACAGCTTAAATGCGACTTATGTCAATTACTATAATGCCTATCAGGCATTGGACAGTATTATTGCCGTCATCAACGAAGTCAGCGCGATTAAAGCGCAGATGCGCGCCGCTCTGGCCATTCGCAACGAGATAACCCCGCTGAGCTGCGAGCAGCAAAAACAACAGCAGAGCGCCTTATCTGCCGAAATGCCGGTATATGCTTCCGCCGTCGTTGCGGCTTCCGAAACTCTGGCTTTCGGCCAGCTTTCCCGCCCTTCTGATTCGGTAAATACGGTTAAGGAACTCACAACCATGTCTTTCGGTGTTCAGCCTGAACCCGATTTAACTCCGGATGAAAATACAATCAAGCTGCAGGAGCTGGAAAAAATGCAGCCGATTTATGAGAATATGCGCAAAGCGCTGGACGCGCATAATACCAAGCTGAAATTGCCGCAGTATCTGAATATCCAAAAACAGTATAATCATATGGT
>CALXTG010000094.1 GCA_944391355.1 uncultured Alphaproteobacteria bacterium | reverse complement strand
TAAATGGATAACTCATTTACTCTTAATGGACTCGACTTTTCTCCCGAAGTTAACTTGGCCAGATATTTACAGGAAATTCGTAAATTTCCGATTCTGACTCAAGAAGACGAATATAATTTTGCAATTGAATATAAACAAAGCAAAGATCCCAAACTGGCATATAAACTGGTTACTTCGCATCTGCGTTTGGTGGTTAAGGTGGTATCCAAATATAAAGGTTACGGCCTGCCTTTGAGCGAGATGATTTCCGAAGGCAATATCGGTTTGCTTTATGCCGTCGATAAGTTTGAACCGGATAAAGGCTTTCGTTTTTCGACTTATGCTCTGTGGTGGATTAAGGCCTCGATTCAGAAATATATTCTCAATTCGTGGTCTTTGGTCAAGATCGGTACGACCGCCGCGCAGAAAAAATTGTTTTTCAATTTAAGAAAAATCAAAAATAAACTTAATCTGATGGATGACCGCGAACTGTCGCAGCAGATTCTCGGAAATATCGCCCGGTCGCTGGATGTCAGCGTACAGGAAGTTACCGATATGAATATGCGTCTGAAATCGCATGACGGCTCTCTGAATGCGGTGATTGACGCGTCTTCGGACAGCGGGACGGAATGGATGGATTTTATCGCCGATAATAAACCCAACCAGGAAGATGTTTTGGCTTACAGCGAAACAATGAATTATCGCCGCAAACTTTTTAATCAGGCGCTGGGCTGTCTTAACAGCCGGGAAAAGGATATCCTGTTCAAACGCCGCCTGAGCGAGAAGGCCGTCACATTGGATGATTTAAGCAAAACCTATAATATTTCCAAAGAACGGGTCAGACAGATCGAACTTAATTCGATTAAGAAAATCCGTAAAGGGGTTATGGCTTTGCAGTAAAAATGCCGCATAAAAAAGGGGCTGTCTACGCCCCTTTTTTCTTGTCTGCCACGTCATTGATTTTATTGTAAATCAGTTCGCTTCCCCAGTCCTGGCCGAGTTTTTCGAGCTTTTCGTCAATCTGTTTTAAGCGTTTTTTTGACGACGCTTTGGAAATGAAGATAAACAGATTGGGAAGCTCGCAGTAAATTACCAGGCCGATGGCGGCGGAACCGAGCATAATAATCAGGTTAAAAACGTCGCTTAAAATGAAAAAAGCTTCGCGTACCGAGAAGTGGTTGATAATGTTCATCAGGTAGATGAAAACACCGGCCATGTTAAAGCCGCCGACAATAATCAGTTTGTTGGTGTTTTTGGCGTCCGTCATCATGATGGTGATTGTCGGCAGCATACCGATCAGTAAAATAACAAAAATCGGCAGGGTTGTGATGATGATTACAAACAGGCAGAGAAACAGCAGCCATTTTTTTGCCGGCGACATCGGCGACATCTTTGCGGCTGCGGGCAGGCGGTCTTTGCGGTTTTTGATTTTGCTCATTGGACAATCCAGTAAATCAGGTTAAAGATAAAAGATGCGATCATGGCTGTTATGGCGATGACCGAACCGAGTTTGAGGCCCAGTTCGCGAGCCTCCTCGTCCAGCCGGCTGCCGCCGCTGACGATTTTTGATTTTTCGGATACCAGGTAGGTAATGTCATTTAAGGCCTTGGCATATTCGTTTTTGTCTTTTTCGCGGGCTTCTTCATTTTCCAGAATCTCATGGAGAGCTGAAATCTTCCCTTCCTTTGCAACTTTCAAAAGCTCGCGTTCCAGATGTTTCTGATATTTGACATTATGATAGCTTTTGATTAAGGGTTGCGAAATACTGGCCAGCCAGCGGCAGAGATTGGCCAGATTGGCCGGCCCGTATTTGTTTTGCATTGTGGTATAGAGACGGATAACGGCGCTGACCTGAAGTTCTTCTTTGTTTGAGTTGAGGTCAACGATAATGCCGTCAATTTTCTTGCCCATTTTGCAGCGCAGATAGGCTATAATGGTTTTGTCATAGGGGACACCGCTGTTTTTGGCGGCGCCGTATGTATCATCAAGCGCTTTCAGAATCCGGTGAGAGGTATTGACAAATTCGTCGCCGAGCAGCGGACTGATGCAGGGGAGGTCATCGTCAAAATCATACATAATGCGTTCAATGCCATAACCTAAATCTTTGCGATTAATGTAGATTTTGAATTCGGCGGCATTAGCCGGCGAGCGCAGGTTTTCCTGCTCCATATACCAGAGTTTAATCAGATCCGATGAAAAAAGATCAATATAAGGTTTCAGATCTTTATGATTTTTGATGGCATAGAAGATAGCTTTGGGCGCGCCGTCGGGCAGAATGGAAATATCGTCGATTTTTATCGGGGCAGAGGGGTCGATGTAAATACAGATTTTGGCGATCAGAATACTGTGCAATTGCGGTGTTTCATTGTGCTGTTTAATCAGTTTTTCGACTTTGCCGTAAAGTTTTTCATTTTCCAGTCCGTTGCGGATCCAGTCAAGAATTTTACCGGACTGAATCAGTTCCATTGCCTCTTTGGGGTTATCGTATAACGCAAAGGCAACATGGCGGGGATTATAGACTTTTTCTCCGCCGACGGTCAGGGATTTTTTCGGTTTTTCCAAATTGGCCGGGGAGTTAAAGGTGTTGGGTTTGCCTTCTAGCGCATTATAAGCCTGCACATAGTTCCAGCGCAGGGTTTCGTCATCATGCAGCAAGCCTTTGAATAAGGTTACATAGCTGTTGGGCACTTTTTCATCATTGCTCAATGCGGCGTAAGAGCCTTTTTTCAGTTTCAGGCGCAGAATTTCGGGCGTGCTGAGATCGTTCAGCAGTTCTTTGCCGAGCAGCAAATTCAGCGCAACGACGCCGATGGCATAGATGTCGTTGCGGGCGTTGCCGTTGCCGCGGCCTTCGGGTTCGGACATGGAACTTTCGACGGTTTCATAGGCAGCCGGCTGGTAGAAAGCCGGAAAAGATGCTGCGCAGTCGCCGAGCATGATGTCGCTCAGGACTTCGTCTTTAAAATAAATATTATCAAGGCGGATTGAGCGGTGAATGATGTTGTATCCTTTTAAAACCTCGGCGGCGGACAGAAGTTTAAGCATCAGAGATTTGAAGCGCTGCGAATCGCGCAGGCTGTCATCGCTCAGCATATCTTTCAGGGTTTTGCCCTGCGGTTTTTGGTAGACCAGCGCCATGTTGCGCGATTTTTTGGGGACATAATCGACAACCCCGTATTCAATAAGCTTCATAATATTGGGGTGATCGATTGATTTAAGATAAGGCAAAACCGAACTGCGCGGCGGAATATTGTTGTCACAGAGCAGAGCAAACAAGTCGCGGCGCGGATTAATCAGATCGCGGACGGCATAAGCTTTCGCCCCGTTAGAGTCGAGAGCAGGCAAAGCGCGGCTGAAATCTATTTCATAGCGTTCTTTCATCAGATAAGCATTGCCGCCGGCTGCGGGCGCAGAGGCGTCGTTTTTAGGTGTATCTTCGGGATCTTCCGTAATTTCCCGGTTTTCTTCGTCTGCCATTTCTTGAAATCTCTCATTTCTATAAATATGATTCCATACTATAAAGCAATATTATTAACAAAGAGCAAATTTTTTATTAATTGTATTTTAAAAATAGAATTTTCGTGTATATCATAACGGCGAGGTAATGTTAATGGCAGAGCATAAGAGCAAAGCAGTTTTTGATGATGAGGTACGGGCTTTTCTGGAAGACGTATCGGCTGCTTCTTTGCCTGAACAAATCCCCGAAGCGGATATTCTGGCGCAGGCGCCAGCCTATAATATCGATTTGGACGGTTTGGAAGATACGCAAAATGTTCCGGCGGCGGCCGTGACCGTCCAGGCCGAAGCGGCCTATCGCGACGACAAAACCGTGCCGGCGGATAATTTTGAAGAAATCGATATTAAGCTTTCCGATGTTGTCAGCAAGATTTTTGAGCAGTCTCACCGGCCGTATGTTATTGTCTGCGATGATAAAGTCGAATATATGAATCGCGCGGCTTTGGATTTGGTCGGGGCTTCCGAGCCCACTCAGGTGCTGCATCATAATTTTTTTGAATTTGTTATCAAGGAAGACTGGAATAAACTGGCCGAAAATATCGGCGTGATGCTGACGGATAATGCCGAAGTCCAGTTTATGATGAAATCGCCGCTCGATAAAGTTTCGAAAGTTAAAATGCGGGCAATTTATGTTCCCGACAGCCAGCATTTTTCTTTTATTTTAGTCGGGGTGCCGCCGGAAACGAACGGACAGCCGGCCGGCAATGTCGTCAGCATGTTTGATGCTTTGACCGGGCTGCCGAATTTTTATCTGTTTGAAGACCGGGTACAGGTGGCGGTCAATAATGAAAATTACAAGGATGTCCGCCAGGCTCGGAATATGATTGCGGTGCTCGGGGTCAGCCTGGATAATCTGCAAAATCTTAAACAGGCGAAGATGGATGAGTTTGTTATAAAAAAACTGGCTTCGCGTCTGGTCTTGGGGCTGCCGCGGCATTATACGGTTGCCCGCGGACTGAAGTACCAGTTCTGGGTGATGATGAACGATATTTCTTCGGAAGCTGAGCTGGAAGTTGAGGCGGCTAAGGTTCGGGCAATGTTTGACGAACCGGTTGCCGATAATTTTACCGAGCATTTTGTTCATGCCAGTATCGGTATCAGTGTTTTCCCCAGACCGGCGAAATCTGCCAAAAAGCTGATAGAGCAGTCAATTGCCGCCGTCGGTGAAGCTCAGAAGCGCGGTAATGTCCCTTATGTCGTTTATGAACCGCCGCTTAAAATTGCTTAACGGTCAAAAAAACCCTGTCCTTCACGAAGAATGCGAAACGCCTCCGGGGTGTGCGTGCCGTCCGGGTTATGGACGGTAATGCCGCGCAACAGGGTCGTGCCGGCCCGGCTGTCTTTGCGGGCGGTGACAATAACCCGTTTGGCCTCGGTTTGTCCGGTTTTGGAAAACAGCGGGATAATGCAGATTTCGCCGGCGATGCCGTGCAATGCGGCCAGAATATCTGCCAGCGCCGCAGCACGGTTAATCATGTAGAAACGGCCGCGCGGTTTGAGCATTTTGATCGCAAATTTAACCCATTCCTTTAAGGTAAAATCCTGATGATTATGGGCAAGAGCTTTGCCGGGGTTGGGAGAGGGCATATCTTCTTCGGCATAAGGCGGGTTGCTGATGACATGATCAAAAGAGCAAAAGGGAATATCCGCCGGAAGCTCCTTGATGTTACAGTGACGGAAATTTACCAAGGCAAACCCGTTGGCTTCCGCGCTGCGATTGGACAGCTCGACCAGTTCGGGCTGAAGTTCAAGACCGGTGATGCGGGGCGCATACTCTTGCAGCCGGGCGGCGAGGCAGAGCGAAATTGCGCCGGTTCCGGAACCGATATCAAGAAAGCTGTCGCCGCTTTTGATTTTGGCGGGAACCGAAGCCAGAAAAACCGCGTCGGTTGACGCCCGATAACCGTTCAGAGGCTGAAAAATGCTCACTTGCTTATTAAGTAAATAATCATGGCTGCAGTCTTGCATAAATCTTACCTTTTTATTGCTTTGCCGTAATTGCTGATATAACATAAACCATATTATTTGTGAAAGGAAGAAAAATATGAAAACTTTGATTGGAATTCCCGCCCGTTACGGTTCAACCCGTTTTCCCGGAAAACCTCTGGCTAAAATTGCAGGTAAGGAAATGCTGCTCAGGGTTTGGGAAAATGCCATGAAAGCCGCCGCCAAATTTGAGGGCTGCGAAGCAATTGTGGCTACCGATGATCAGCGGATTGTCGATTTCTGCCGGGCGCACAATATGAATGTAATGATGACGTCGCCGGAATGTCCGACCGGTACCGACCGGATTGTCGAAGCGGCCGACAGTTATCCGTCCAAACCGGAATTCGTCGTTAACCTGCAGGGCGATAATCCGTTGTGTCCGTCCTGGTTTATTGAAGCGATTATCGGCGAATATTATAAAGATGATAAAGTCGAAACGGTGACGCCGGTGGTTAATCTGCGCTGGAGCGAGCTTGATGATTTGCGCGAGCATAAAAAAGCCACGCCTTTCAGCGGGACAACGGCGGTTTTTGACAATAACGGCGATGCTTTTTATTTTTCCAAAAATATTATTCCGGCAATCCGCAAAGAAGAAAAACTGCGGGAGAACAGCGAGTTTTCTCCGGTCTATCGTCATATCGGCTTGTATGGTTACCGCATGGATATTCTGCGCAAGATTTCCAAGCTGCCGGAAGGAAAGTATGAAAAACTTGAAGGTTTGGAACAGCTGCGCTGGATTGAAAATAAAATCAAAGTTCGCTGCGTGAAGGTGGATTATCGCGATTACGGAAAAATGGCCTCGCTGTCGGGGGTTGATTCTCCCGAAGATGTTGCCCGCGTTGAAGCGGTTTTGGCCGAACTCGGCGAATTTTAAGTAAAGGAAAACCTATGACAACGAGACTGATTATTGCCCGCCACGGCAATACCTTTACCAAAGACCAGACCCCGACCCGGGTCGGCTGCCGCACCGATTTGCCTTTGGTCGAAGAAGAAAGAGGCACGGCGGTCGGAAAATATCTGAAACTGAAAGGCTATAATCCGGTTAAGGTTTTTGCGGCGCCGCTGAAACGGACGATGGAGACCGCGCGTTTGGCGGTTAAAGCGCTAGGAAAAGACCTTGCGGTGGAAGAAAACGAGGATTTTGTCGAGATTGATTACGGTCCCGACGAAAATAAAACCGAGGCCGAGGTTATTAACCGTCTCGGCCGGCATTATCTGGAAAAAGAGGGGCAGGATCTGTCCCTGCTTTCGGAACAGGATATTGTCAATAAAGGCGAAGAGGTGCTGGCCTGGTGGAATGAAAAGGCTTTGGTTCCCGACGGCTGGGTAGTTTCTCCCTGCGAGATTATTGCCGCTTGGAAAGAATTTGCCGATAAGGTCGAGAAAGAGTATCAAGGGCAGGATATCTTGCTGGTTTCAAGCAACGGCGTGATTCGTTTCGCTCCTTATCTGACCGGCGATTTTGAGGCTTTTGCCGCAGAACATGACATTAAGGTGACAACCGGCGGAGTCTGCGTCTTTGAAAAAGAGGACGGCGATGCCGACTGGCGCTGTACGGAATGGAATGTCAAAGCCGTGAAAATGGTTTAGAAAAGCAAAACCCCGGAATTTCCGGGGTTTCTTTTAAGCTTTATAGGCGGCGCGGCGGATACGGTCGTTAATTGCAAGGCCAAGGCCGTTCTCGGGAATCGGTGACATGGCAATGCCGCTGTAACCCGGCTGGCGGTCGGCGAAACGCAGGTAGGCAAACAGGTTGGCGGCAGCCTCACACAAATCGCCTTTGGGGCTGAGGTTTAAGTCAGAAAAGCTGACATTGCCGAAACCGATAAAAAATTCGCCGTCTTTTCGGTCTTCGGCATTAATCCGCAACGGGTGCGCGGGGGCATAATGTTTGAGCAGCTGTCCCGGAGAAGAGGGGAGTTCGGGGTTGCCGTGCGAAATCAGAACTTTCTGATTAAGAAATTCTTCCAGTTCTTCAACGGCAATGCCGCCGGCGCGCAGTAAAACGATATCTTTGCCGGTGACATCAATAATTGTTGATTCTACGCCGACTTTGCAGCGGCCGCCGTCTAAAATCATATCAACTTTATCACCGAGGCTTTCGCGGACATGCTCGGCGGTGGTCGGACTGATGGTCTGCGATTTGTTGGCAGAAGGAGCAACAATCGGAACGCCGCTGCGGCGGATAAGTTCCTGGGCTACGGGGTGGGCCGGAAAGCGGACGGTAATGGTTTTCAGGCCGGCACAGGCCAAATCAAGGGCAGGATTTTCGTCAAGGCGCGGCAGTACCATGGTTAAAGGGCCGGGCCAAAAGCGGCGGGCCAGAGCCATAACCCGGTCATCGGTTCGGGCATAGGTCGGCAGAAAATCGATATCGGCGATGTGAGAAATCAGCGGGTTAAAGGCCGGACGGCCTTTCGCGGCAAAAATACCGGCAACGGCTTTGGCATTATAGGCGTTGGCGCCGAGGCCGTAAACGGTTTCGGTGGGCATTGCCACCAGGCCGCCGTTTTTGATAATTTCGGCAGCTTTGATGATATTAGCCGTATCGGCCGGATAAATATTGCTCATGTCGGTTTCCTATCAATAAGTTAATTTGTTCTAACTTTTATGCGGAAATTTGTCAATCCTCTAAAGGAAATTCATCTTTTTTTAGCGTTTTGTTTTTATAATGAAAAATATTATTTATTAGAGGTGCAAAATGAAAGTATTTTTTGATAATGTTTTCCCGCAAAATTGTGATGGTAAAGTTGTTATTTATCGTGAAAAAGAAAAATTCAGCAAAAATGAAGCGGCAGGTTTTCTGACTGCTGAGGAATTTAAGGCTGTTAAAGAGGCAATTGCCGCAGATCCGAAAGCGGCTAAGCACGGGTATGCAAAGGAAATTTGCTGCGGCAGATGTAAATTGATTGTTCTTGGAGCCGGAACATCAGAGAAAGGTTTGGACTGGCAGAAGCTGGGGGCGATTGCTTATGCCAAATTGCAGCAGCAACATTGTATTGCTGTTTGGGGAGCGTCGGAAACGGAAGCCTGCCAAATGGCTTTAGGGGCGGAGCTCGGCAGTTATCGTTTTGATAAATATTTTACCAAAAAGAAGGAAGAAGATTTTCCGCAGCTGGAAGAAATTTATTTTATTAATCATGCGTTTGCTAAAAAGCCCGATTATAAAAACTATGCGGCACTGGCTAATGCGGTACGCTATGCCAGAGATTTATGCAATGAACCGGCCAATTATCTGACGCCGGAGGTTTTTGCCGCCGATATTCAGCGTTTGGAATATTTGGGATTGAAGGTTGATATTTTAGATAAAAAGGCAATGAAAAAGGCCGGTTTTAATCTGGCTTTGGCGGTGGCACAGGGGTCTGTCAA
>CALXTG010000093.1 GCA_944391355.1 uncultured Alphaproteobacteria bacterium | reverse complement strand
ATTCATCAAGTTTCTTTTCCAGTTTGGGCAGCATTAAAAACAGATGTTTAGTTTCCCGGACTTCAAGATTGGCGCTGCCGGAAATGGTGCTGCGGGCATTAATCAGATCAGTCGGTTCCAGAACTTTGGTGCAGTTTTCACATTGGTCTCCGCGGGCTTTTTCATAGCCGCAATGCGGACAGGTGCCGGTTACGTAGCGATCCGGCAGAAAACGCCCGTCATCAATCGAATAAAGCTGTTTGATGGTACGTTCTTCGATATAGCCGTTTTTATCAAGCTGTTCAAAAATGTGATAAGTCATCTCCTTATTCTGTTCGCTTGAGGTACGGCCGAAGCAGTCAAAAGAAAGATTGAAGTCGGCATAAGTCTGTTTGTGGCGGTTGTGATATTTTGTGCAATATTCTTCAACATCCATTCCCTCGCTCAGGGCCCCTACTTCCGACGGCGTGCCGTGTTCGTCGGTGCCGGCAATGTATAAAACTTCATGTCCCATCATTCGCATGAACCGAGCATAAACATCGGAAGGCAGCAGACAGCCGACCATGTGACCCAGATGAGGCACACCGTTTACGTAAGGCAATGCGGAAGTGATTAAAAATTTTGACATAAAGTTTTCTCCATTTTTTATTATTATAACCGCGCTGAGTGTACAACATTTTCAAAATTTCTCAAGTGAAAAAACCGGCTTTTTGCATAGACTGAAATTTGTTTATTTTGTCTATTTACAGGCTGAGAAATTTATGTTATATCTAATGCGTTAAAATGAATTATTAATTAAAATTATGGCTATGGAAAAAATAGAAATAGGCGTGTCTTCAATCGACAGCCGGGCTGAAATCAACGAATTTACCTGTATCGGCGATAACTGCCAAATCGGTGAAGTTAAAATAGGTTTTGGCTATCTTCCGCATCCCGAAAAAAACGAGTTTGATACATTTATTCATGATAATGTGGTTATTCATGATGAGGCGCAGATTCATAAAGGCGCTCACATTTGCGAAGGTGCCGTAATTCGGGAACACGTTAAAATCGGCGAAGGGGCTTTGGTCGGGGTTGATTGTCTGGTCAGCCGGCATATTCTCCCCTTTGAAAGTTATGACGGCCAGAAAACCGGTATTCATACCCGGGCGCTGATTGACTTTCTCGGCATGGAAAAAGGCTTTGAAACGGTTGAAAAATTTATCGCCGACTTAGTCAAAGCTCCTGACTATGAAACCAGATGCTCCGTGGCTAAACAAGCCTGTGCGGAGAATGCCGAGCATCATAATATTCCTCTGCAAGAGGCAATCGGCATTATTGCGCTTTTTGTTGACGGAAATTAAAAAAAACAAAGCCGCCTCTTTCGGGCGGCTTTTTCCTTGAAGTAAGCATTTAGTTAATCGAATCGCGGATTATGCAGACCGCGTCATCGCAGGTCAGCGTAACCGGATCAAGTTCATAAAGCGAACCCATGGCCGAAAAAGAATTGGCGGCCAGTTTTTCGGCGTCTTCTTTTTTCAGTCCCCATTGAGAGAGTTTCAGGTCTCCGAGCCCAACATTATTAATCAGCTTGTCAAGCGCGTTCAAAAAGGCTTCCGGCGCATTTCCCTCTTCTCCCATGGCTTTTGCCATATCAATATAGCGAACCGAAACTTTTTTACGGTCTTTTTTCAGAAGATAGGCAAAATACTGACGCGACAGGGCTACCAGTCCCGCGCCGTGCGGCAGTTCGGGATAATAAGCGGAAAGCGCGTGCTCCATCGAATGTTCGGAAATACAGCAGGAAGTGCTTTCAACCATTCCCGACTGCGTACTCGCCCAGGCCATTTCGGCGCGTGCCTGCAAGTCATTGCCGTCTGCTACCGCCTGAGGCAGGAATTTGGTAATCCGTTTAATCGAATCGAGGGCAAACAAATCGGAAACCGGCTGGGCAACATTGGCCAGATAGCCTTCGGCGGCATGGAAAAAGGCATCCATTCCCTGATAAGCGGTCAGACGCGGCGGAACCGAAACCATTAATTCGGGATCGACGACAGACAGAACCGGGAAAGTCTGTTTGCAGCCAAAGCCGATTTTCTCATTGGTATCGGTGTTGGTAATAACCGTCCAAGGGTCAGATTCCGTGCCGGTTCCGGCTGTGGTGGGAATGGCGACAATCGGAAGCACCTGTTCATTAATCTCGCGGCCGTCTTTGGCATAATCCCAAAAAGTTCCGGGATTGCGAACCATAACAGCTACGGCTTTGGCAGAATCAATCGCGCTGCCGCCGCCGAGACCGATTACGAAATCACAATTTTCATTACGAGCCAGATCCGCGGCTTCCATAACATGAGCCTGCGTCGGATTGGGCAGAACTTTGTCAAAGAGTACAGTTTCCACGCCGGCCGCTTCCAGAGAACGGATAACTTTATCCAGATAGCCGAAATTTCTCATCGACTGGCCGTTGGTAATGACAATCAGGGCTTTTTTACCGGGAAGCGGCAAGTTTGAAAGTTCTGATAAACGGCCGCGGCCGAAGATAATCCGGGTCGGAATATAGTAATCAAAATGCATGGCAGACTCCTTTATATTAAAACTGAACTATGTCTAATATAAGGAGGCAACGCTTATTCTTCAAGTCGGTTTTTCGTGCCGCGGCGTAAAAACTCCGGCAGTTCTTTCAGGGAAGAAGCCCCGGCCGCACGCATATGCCCTCCTCCGCCGAGCGAGGCTGCGATTTTTGAAACATCAACATGATCTTTATCGGTGTAGAAAGAAAGATTCCAACTGTTGCGCTTGTTCATGAAAAAGTTAATCATGACATCATATTCTTTGATGTCGGGCAGAGAATCAAAGAATTCGGAATACCCCTGCGGCATATTGGCGCAGATACAGCGCAGCCCGTTAATTTCGCTTTCAAAGGCCAGGCTGCGAACCAGACGATAATTGCGAACCTTTATCCAGGACAGAATCGACTCGCCTTTATCAACCATGGCCTTGATATCAATTTCATTGTTCAGGAGCTTGGTCCAGATCTCATCCTGCGGACGATTAACCCCCAATGACTGAAAAGCATATTCAAACGGACGAACATTTTTGTCGCGCAGATCAAATAAATCGTTAAGCCCAAGCAGGCGGACGCCTTCGGGGAGCGGACGATCGGGATAAAAGTATTCCCAGCTGAGAATTATGGCGGCCGTTCCTACCCGGCGCAGCCCCTTAATCGGTTTATATTGTCCGGAAGCCAGCAGTTCATCATACTCTTTGATTACTGAAATATGATGATCAATCCAGGTCAGGTCAATTTTCTCATTAAGTTCAAACATAAATCTGACCGGCAGAGCAATATCGCAAATAACGATTTTATCGTGTTTTTTTATTTCGTCATAGGGAATTTCCATATCATGGTTTAATCCTAAAAATTCGGTATCGGGGTAAACGCTTTTAACAACAGCGGCCGAGCCTTTTCCGTCGTGGTCGGCAACGTGATATATACACAACATGATATAGTCCTTTCCGTCTTCTGCTTTTTACTTCTTTTTCTGTTTCTTATTCTAAAACTCAATTATTAAATTATCGTAAGCGGGACGCACATTTTCCGGCGTCAGGCTGTCAATCGTGTCATAATCGCATTCATTGGTCATGTGATTGATAATCGCTTTTTCGGGATTAATACGTTTCAGTACCTGCAAAACCCCCTCTAAACCGGCATGCTGGACTTCGCCTTTAATCGTGGTCAGAGGCATCACCAGCAGTCTGGGACGTTTGGTTATCATCTTATAGGCACTGGGCGGCAGAGATTTGAAGTCGGCAATGTGCACATATTCGCCGTCATCAAACACATATCCCAGACATTCCGGACAATGGTCTTTCATTTTTATCGGGGTAATCTTGACGCCTTTAATATAGAAAGGCCGGTTGGCTTTGATAATATTGGGCACCAGGCTGGCTTTACGAATGACGTTGTTTACCTGTTTGCGGGTTGCAATCAGGTAGTCAAAGCGACGCGCAATCTGAGCGGTTGTCAGGCGTCCGGCATAAAAATTAAGGCTTTGGCGGCTGATACGGTTGATTTCCCGCAGATCGTCAATACCGTGCAGATGATCAGCATGACTGTGCGTGTAGAGAACGCCGTCAATATCCCGGATATTTTGGTTAATCAGCTGGGTACGCAGATCGGGGCTGGTATCTATCAAGAGTTTGATGCCGCGGTATTCGAGATAAGTCGATGTGCGCATGCGGATATTTTTGGGATTCTCGGGATTGCAACTGCCCCACCCCATGCCCAGTGACGGGACTCCCGGAGCCGCGCCGGCTCCTAAGATTACGATACGGTTTCTCAATAGTCGAATCTCCCTTTGTCGCTGGCTTTACGGAACAGTTTTGCAAAATTATCCGAGGTTATTTCGGCCAGCTTTTCAAAAGGAATATCTTTAATCTGCGCCAGTTTTTCGGCGGTATAGCGGACAAAACCCGGTTCATTGCGGCGGCCGCGCATCGGACAGGGTGCCAGAAAAGGCGCGTCGGTTTCAACCAGCAGCCGTTCAAGTGGAACATCGGCAAAGATTTCCCGCAGCTCCTGCGACTTGTTAAACGTAATTATTCCCGAAGCCGAGATATAGAAGCCGATTGATAAGGCAAACTCGGCCAGCTTCCGCGAGGAGGAAAAACAATGGATAACGCCGGTGAACGGTTTTTGCCGGTAATATTCATCAAGAAGCGCTATCGTATCATCATCGGCATCGCGGGTATGAATAATCAGCGGCAATCCGGTTTCCTGCGCAGCCTTAATCTGTTCGGCAAAAACTTTTTTCTGCACGTCGCGCGGAGAGTAATCATAGTAATAGTCCAGCCCGCATTCACCGATCGCGACAATCTTTTTATGGTCGGCGGCTTTAATAAATTCCGCGGCCGTAATATCCGGATAAGCGGCTGCTTCGTGAGGATGAACGCCGACGGCGGTATAAATAAAAGGATAACGTTCGGCCAGCTTGAGCTGGTTCGGCAGTTCGCCGATATTGTTTCCGGCATCCAGAATAGCGGTTACGCCGCTTTCCTTGGCGCGAGTCAAGATATCGTCCATATCTTCTTCAAAATCATTGAAATCAAGGTGGCAGTGACTATCAACCAGCATTTTATACTCTCTTGCACAAATTATTGATAATATTAATTAATGTCTGTTTTTTATCCAAATTCAGGCGTTCGGTTTCATCAAAAACTTTAACGGCATTGTCCCAGGCTTCAATAATCTCTGTATTGCCGGGGCGGCTTTTGATAAAATCTACAATATATTTTAACACAATTTCTTTATTAAGAAAATAGCTGTCTTCATCCGTGACGGCCGAATTACAAAATTCGAGAAGACTGTTCAGGGAAAAGTTTTTCCCCGCCGAAACCAAAGCGTTGAGACTTTCATAGCGGCTGACCGCATCCCAATCGGCATAGTTTAAGGCTTTTCCGATACTCCCGGAGGCCAGGCCGCTCAGTTTTTTGACCTTATCTTCGGTTAATTCCGGACGGTAGCGGCGCAGCAGGCTGGCAATTATTTCCGGCTTCAGCGGCTGAAGATGCAGTTTGGCGCAGCGTGATTTAATGGTCGGCAGCAATTTTCCGGGATTGTGGCTGAGCAGCAAGATAACGGTTTTATGGGGCGGTTCCTCAAGAATTTTCAACACGGCATTGGCACTGGCGATATTCATGTCATCAATACTGTCGACAATAACGACGCGCCAGCCGTCTCCCGCCGATTTGCGGGAAAGAAATTCGTTAATGGTACGGACATCATCGACACGAATAACCGCAGATTTTTTCAGACTTTTCAGTTCATCGTCCGACATTGCTTCGCCGCCTTTAAGCGCTTTTAAAATCTTTTTGCGGTCGGTGTCAATATAATCCCGCTCTATAATCTTAAAATCCGGATGAGCATTGCCGGCAATCAGTTTAAATACCGGATTATCGGCACCGATCGTCAGACTGGTATAAATCTCGCGGCGGCTTTCATCGGCGGCCAGCAGAAAACGGGCAAAACGATAAGCCAAAGTCGCTTTGCCGACGCCTTCAATTCCCGAAATCAGCCAGGAATTATGCAAGGTGTTATTTTTCCAGGCATTCAGCAATACTTGTTCCGCCGTCTCATGGCCAAGCAAGCAGGTATTGAGGCGGGGTGAAAAATTGTCGGTTTGTTCGGCATCGCTCATCAAGGGATATTAAACCTCTCTGCCATAATGCCGGTAATCTCGTTGTGAAGCGCTTCAATACTTTTATCGGCATTCAAAACAATAAAACGTTCCGGTTCGGCTTTGGCCATTTCCAAAAAACCGCCGCGCATAAGATTGTGAAATTCCAACCCGCGGGTTTCAAAGCGGGTTTCTTTGTCGCTCATGGTTCCGGCTTTGGTGAAGGAGCGCTTCAAGCCGATTACCGGATCAATATCCAGCAGTATCGTCAGATCCGGTTTGAAATCCCCTGCTACCAGTTTATAAAGGGAATTCAATGTTTCACGCTGTACCTTTCGGTTATAACCGTAAAATTGATAGGCTGTCGTTGAATCGGCATAACGGTCGCTTAACAGCCATTGCCCTTTTTCCAATGCCGGCCAGATTTTTTTGGTCAGGTGAATGCGGCGGTCGGCATAATATAATAAAGCTTCGGCAACCGGATCCATCTTGTCTTTATCGCCGCAGACCAATAAACGGCGGATTTCCTGTCCGACTTCGGTACCGCCGGGCTCTTTGCTCTCCAGACAATCAATCCCTTTTTCGCGCAGCCAGGAAGCGAGCAGTTTTAACTGCGTCGATTTTCCGGTTCCCTCCCCGCCTTCAAAAGTAATAAATTTTCCGGCCATTATTCGGCTCCGAATAATAAGTAGCTGAGATTGGCACGGATACGGCCGAAGATGCCGAGCCGGTCTATATTCTTATCAGCCAGCAGCGGAACCTCGATGATTTCATTGCCGGGAATTTCAATTTTAACCGTTCCGAGACGATCTCCGGCTTTGACCGGCGCTTTAACCGGCTTATCATAGACAGCGGTCAATTTGACGTCATTCAGGCGGTTTTTCTGTACGGTGCGGCGGATTGTTTCGGGAACAACGAGGCCGACGGTTTTTTCTTTGCCGAACCAAACCGGAATATCGGCAACTTTGCTGCCCTGGCGCAAAACCGTATAATTGTCAAATTCGCGGAAGCCCCAGCTCATGATTTTTTCTGCCTCTTCGGAGCGTTCTTTGTTGGATTTTAATCCGGTCATGACGCCGATTAAACGCCGGTTATCTTTTTTTGCCGAGGCGGTCAGACTGAACCCGGCTTCTTCGGTATGTCCGGTTTTCAGGCCGTCGGCATAAGACATACTGTAGAGCAGCGGGTTGCGATTGCCCTGCCTGATGTTGTTATGGGTATATTCCTTTTGTGAAAAGAGATGATAATATTCGGGAAATTCATTAATCAGG